>JBMSSR010000272.1:0-3276 GCA_049424465.1 Ilumatobacteraceae bacterium | reverse complement strand
ACTCACCTGCGCTCGACGGGGCACCCCTGCACACTAGAAGACCCTGTCGCACCCCTTGACAACTTCCTGACAGCGAGTGTCAGAAAGTTGACTTTGTAGATCATATTTTGCTGGAATATGGTCGTGCAGTACCCCGTCAACCTCGAACTCGCCGGGCGCCCCTGCCTGCTCGTGGGCGCCGGCCGCATCGCGTTGCGGAAAGCCGAGCACCTGCTCGCCTGCGGGGCAGCACTGACGGTCGTCGCTCCCGAGGTCGACGGGGGATTCGCCGGACTACGGGCCACGGTCGTGCAGCGTCCGTGGCAACCCGACGACCTCGACGGCATGCGGCTCGTCGTCACGGCGACCGGCGACCCTGCCGTCGACCAGCAGGTGTTCGACGCCGCCGAGGCCCGCGGCATCTGGGTGAACTCGGCCGACGACCCGGCACGCTGCACGTTCACCCTGCCGGCCGTGGTCCGTCGTGGACCGGTGATGGTGACCGCCTCGACCGGGGGCGCCAGTCCCGCACTCGCCTCGTGGCTGCGGAGCCGTCTCGATGCGCTGCTCGCCGACGAGTTCGCCGACGGGGCGGCCGAGCTCGCCACGATGCGCGCCGAGGTGCACGCCCGTGGCGAGCGCACCGAGGACCTCGACTGGCAGCCCATCGTCAGCCGAATCGTGGCCGAGCGCGTCCCCACGCGCTGCCCCGCCCTCGTCGGCGACCACGCACCGACGGCGGCGCCCCGATGACGGTGCACCTGGTGGGCGCCGGCCCGGGTGACCCCGAGTTGCTGACGGTGAAGGCCGCCCGGCTGGTGGCCAGTGCCGACGTCATCGTGCACGACCGCCTCGCCGACGCGACGATCCTCGACCTCGCCCGGCCGGACGCCGAGCGCATCGACGTCGGCAAGCGACCCGGCTCGCCGGTCGCACAGGACCTCATCAATGCGCTGCTCGTGCACCTCGGGTCGCAGGGCCTCGAGGTGGTTCGGCTGAAGGGCGGCGACCCGTACGTGTTCGGCCGCGGCGGCGAGGAGGCCGACGCGCTGGCGGCAGCGGGGATCGCCTGCGATGTCGTGCCGGGTATCTCGTCGTCGGTCGCCGCTCCCGCAGCGGCCGGAATCCCGGTCACCCACCGCGGGCTCTCCGCGTCGTTCACGGTCGTGACCGGCCACCGCGAGCGCGGTGGGTCGTCCGACGTCGCCTGGGAGGCGCTCGCCGCGGTGGGCGGCACGATCGTCGTGCTGATGGGCGTCGCCGAGCGCGGGCACATCGCACGTCGCCTCATGGACGGCGGCCTGCCCGCCGACACACCCGTCGCGGCGGTCCGATGGGGCACGCGACCCGACCAGCAGGCCGTGCGGACCACGCTCGAGCACCTCGCCGCGACGCACCTCGAGTCGCCGGCGACCATCGTCATCGGCGCCGTCGCTGCGCTCGACCTGCAGGCGCCGCTGCACGGCGCGCGTCGGCACGACGCCCCGATGCACCACGCCGCGGTCCCGGCCTCACCCGCCCACCCCTGACCACGATCCCTCACCCTGCAGGAGCCCCCATGTCGACCACCCAGAACCTGCGCATCCCGCCCGCGCCGCAGCCCCGTGACCTCGACGCCGAGCAGCAACGCGACATCGAGCGGTTCGAGGTCGCCATCGAGCAGTACCTCGCTGGCGAGATCAGCGACGATGTCTTTCGTGTCATCCGCCTGAGCAACGGCGTGTACGGACAGCGCCAGGGCGGCACCAACCAGATGGTGCGCGTCAAGCTGCCCGCCGGCACCATCACCCCCGAGCAACTGCACCTGCTCGGCGACCTGTCCGAGGAGTTCTCGCGCGGCTGGGGCCACATCACGACGCGCCAGAACGTGCAGTTCCACTTCATCGAGCTGCGCCGCATCCCTGAGTTCCTGCGGCGGATCGCAGCGGTCGGCCTCACGTCGCGCGAGGCCTGCGGCGACACCGTGCGCAACATCATGGCCTGCCACCTGGCGGGCGCCTGCCCGCACGAGCAGCTCGACGTCACGCCGTGGGCCGAGGCAGTGTTCCGCCACTTCGTGCGCCATCCGCTCGGCCAGCGCCTGCCGCGCAAGTTCAAGGTCAACTTCTCGGGCTGCTCGACCGACTGCGGCCAGGCGATGTTCAACGACGTCGGCATCGTCGCCGTCACGCGCCCCCTGCCCGACGGCGGTGTCGAGCAGGGATTTCGCGTCTACATCGCCGGCGGCCTCGGCGCGACTCCGCACCCGGCGCTGTCACTCGAGGAGTTCACGCGTCGCGAGGACCTGCTGCCCACCATCGAGGCGGTGCTGCGCGTGTTCGACCAGACCGGCAACCGCGACAACAAGTTGCGCGCCAGGCTGAAGTGGGTCGTCGACCAGCTGGGGATCGACGAGGTACGCCGCCGCGTGCTGAAGATCCGCCACACGCTGCCGGCGTCGTCGTCGTGGCCCGGTGGCATCCCGCCCGAGGTACTCGCCGCCGGCGACAGCCCGGCTGGCCGCGCCGGGACCGGCGAGGTCACCGAGGTCGGCCAGGGCGTGCGCGTCGAGCTGCGGTCGAGCGACCCGTACGAGCGATGGGTGCGCGCCAGCGTCATCCGTGGCACCGCCAAGCAGACGGTCTCGGCAGTCGCCTACGCCGCGCTCGGCGACATCACCGGCCCGCAGTTCCGGGCGCTGGCCGCGATCCAGCGCGAGCTCGGCGCCGACGTGCGCCTGTCGAACCGGCAGAACGTCGTGTTCCGCAACCTCACCGACGAGCAGTTGCCGGTGCTGTACGCACGCCTCGAGGCCATCGGCATGGCGCGGCCCGGTGCCGAACTCGCCCGTGACGTCGTGTCGTGCCCGGGTGCCGACACCTGCAACATCGCGATCACCCAGTCGCGCGGCCTCGCCAAGGCAATCGGTGAGGAACTCGAGCAGGCAGGTCTCGCCGAGGTGGGCGGCGTGCGCATCAACATCTCGGGCTGCACCAACAGTTGCGGACAGCACCACGCGTCCGACATCGGGCTCTTCGGCGCCGAGCGCCGCGCACACGGCCGCTCGCTCCCGGGCTACCAATTACTGCTCGGCGGCCATGTCGGCGACGAACAGATCCACTTCGGCCAGAAGGCCCTCCGCCTGCCGGCCCGCAACGCCCCGCAGGCAGTCAGCGCAGTCGTCGGCCGCTTCGCCGCCGAGCGAACGGCGGGCGAGACGTTCGCGACGTGGCTGGCCCGGGTGGGCGGCGCCGGCGCGGTCGCCGAGGGACTGCGCCACCTGGGCGAGGTGCCGCGCCCCGCCGAGCGACCCGAGTT
>JBMSSR010000271.1:0-3308 GCA_049424465.1 Ilumatobacteraceae bacterium | reverse complement strand
CGAACGGTGCCGCGCACGGGATCGCCGGTCGTGCTGTCGTGCAACTCGGCGAGTACTTCGACGGCCGGCGCCGCGAGTTCGACGTGCCACTCGACCCGCACGGCACGGACTTCCAGCTCGCGGTGTGGCGCGTGCTGCGCACCATCCCGTACGGCACGACCATGACCTATGGCGAGCAGGCGAGGGCGCTCGGCGATGCGAACAAGGCGCGTGCGGTGGGCGCGGCGAACGGCCGCAACCCCATCAGCGTGATCGTGCCCTGCCACCGCGTGGTGGGCGGCAACGGGTCGCTCACCGGGTTCGCCGGTGGCCTCGATGCCAAGTCGTGGCTGCTCGCCCACGAACGGGCGACGCTGGCGGTCTGAGTCAGCGACCCTTGGCGCGCTGTTGCTGCTCGCGGCGGGCGCGGGCCTCAGCCTGCTTGCGATCCTTGAGCGCCTTGCGCTTGGCCTTCGTCTCGTCGTCGGCGGCGCGGGCGGGCAGCAGCACGGCGGCGGGCGGCGGCGCAGCGGGCGGCAGGGCCAACGACTCGTGCTGCTTGAGCAGTCGGGTGAGCATGACCGCGGCGGGTGCCTCGCCGGCCGCGACGCCGGCCATCATCAGGCGCACCAGCGGCGTGCCGTACTGCTCGACGAGCTGCGGTGCCACCTCGAGGAACTGCTCCTCGGTGGGCACGTCGGCGTGATCGCCCAGCAGTTCGATGCACGTGCCGAGGCACGGATCGGTGAGGACGGCCGACAGGCGCTCGAGGTCGCCGTTGACGCGACCGCGGGCCGCGAGCGTGCGCATCGCCAAGACACGGGCCGCCGGGTCGGTGAAGCCGCCGTCGGGCGACTCGAGCACCTCGTCGAGTGCCTCGCGGTGGTCGTCGGGCAGGCCGGCGACGATCACCTCGAGCTCGGAGTCGGTGATCGCCGTGAGCGCACGGTCGAGCATGGTGAGCGCCTGCAGGCGGGTCTTCATCTGGCTCATGGCCCACGAACCTACCCGTCGGGCGGCCCGAATCAGTCGCCGCCAGCCGTGCGGCGCAGCGACCGTGGCCGCGCCGAGCGCGTCGATGTCAGTCGGCGTCGGGCGGTGGCACCAGTTCGTGCAGGAACGCGGAGAGGAACACGGCTGGCTCGACGTCGCGGCGCAGCGGTACCACCAACTGCTGCTGGTCGGTCTTGTACAGCGCGTCGCGGCTGAGGCGCTTGAGGCGGATCTCGGCGCTCACGCGCAGCTCGATCGGCCCGAGGCGCGCCTGGTTGCCGACGATCTGCACGTCGCGCAGGCCCAGCCGCACGCACTCGGCGCGCAGCAGGCCGACGGCGAGCAACGACTCGGCCGCGGCCGGCACCGGGCCGTAGCGGTCGACCCACTCGGCGCGGATGTCATCGACCTCGGCCGCCGACGTGACGGCGGCGAGGCGGCGGTACGCCTCGAGCCGCAGTTCCTCCTTGGGCACGTAGTCGGGCGGCAGGAACGCGTCGGTGGGCACGTCGAGCTTGACCTCGCTCGGCTCCTTCACCGGCTCGCCCTTCATCTCGCCGACGGCCTCGGTGACCATCTGGCAGTAGAGGTCGTAGCCGACTGCGGCGATGTGCCCGGTCTGCGCCTCGCCCAGCAGGTTGCCCGCGCCGCGAATCTCGAGGTCGCGCATCGCGATCTTGAACCCGCTGCCCAGCTCGGTCGCCTCGCCGATCGTGCGCAGGCGCTCGTACGCCTCCTCGGTCAGGCGCGACTCCTGCGGGTGGAACAGGTATGCATAGGCGCGCGACCCGCTGCGACCCACGCGGCCGCGCAGCTGGTGCATCTGGCCGAGCCCCAACAGATCGGCGCGCTCGACCACGAGTGTGTTCACCGTCGGCATGTCGATGCCGCTCTCGATGATGGTGGTGCACACCAGCACGTCGAAACGGCCCTCCCAGAAGTCGAGGACGACCTGCTCGAGCGAGCCCTCGTCCATCTGACCGTGCGCGATCGCGATGCGCGCCTCGGGCACCAACTCGCGCAGGCGGAATGCCGCCGCCTCGATCGTCTGCACCCGGTTGTGCACCCAGAACACCTGGCCCTCGCGCAACAGCTCGCGGCGGATCGCCTCGACCGCCACACGCTCGTCGTACGGCCCGACGAAGGTGAGGATCGGCTGGCGGTCGGCCGGCGGCGTCTGCAGCAGCGACAGGTCGCGGATGCCGACGAGGCTCATCTCGAGTGTGCGCGGGATGGGCGTGGCGGACAGCGTCAGCACGTCGACGTTGTGCTTCAGCTTCTTCATCGCCTCCTTGGCCTGCACGCCGAAGCGCTGTTCCTCGTCGACGACCAGCAGGCCGAGGTCCTTGAAGTGCACACCCTCCTGCAGCAGGCGGTGGGTACCGACCACCAGGTCGACGTCGCCGCTGGCGAGGCCGTCGATGACCTTCTTGGCCTCCTTGTTGGTGAGGAAGCGGCTGAGCACCTCGACCCGGACCGGGTAGCCGGCGAAGCGGTCCGCGAACGTGTTGCCGTGCTGCGTCGCGAGCAGCGTCGTCGGTGCGAGCACCGCGACCTGCTTGCCGTCCTGGATGGCCTTGAACGCGGCGCGCACCGCAACCTCGGTCTTGCCGAACCCGACGTCGCCGCACAGCAGCCGGTCCATCGGGTAGGGGCGCTCCATGTCGGCCTTGATCGCGTCGATGGCCTCGCGCTGGTCGGGCGTCTCGACGTACGGGAACGCCTCCTCCATCTCGTGCTGCCACGGCGTGTCGTTGCCGAATGCGTGACCCGCTGCGTTGATGCGCTTCTGGTACAGCACCACGAGCTCCTGCGCGATCTCGCGCACGGCGCTGCGCACGCGACTCTTCGCCTTGGCGAAGTCGGCACCGCCGAGGCGGTGCAGCACCGGTGTCTCGCCGCCGACGTACTGGCGCAGCATGTCGATCTGGTCGCTCGGCACGTACAGCTTGTCGCCACCCTTGTACGCGAGCAGCAGATAGTCGCGCTCGATGCCGCCGATGCTGCGCTTGACCATGCCCTGGTACTGGCCCACACCGTGCTGGTGGTGCACGACGTAGTACCCGGGCTTGAGGTCCTCGAACAGCCCGGTGCCCTGACGCTTGCGCGGACGCGGCTGGCGGTGGGCGCGGCGGCGGCCCGTCAGGTCGGCCTCGGCGACGACGGCGACCTTGGCGGCGCTGACGGTGCACCCGCGGTGCAGCGGGGCGACCGTGACATGGCCACCCGGGTTGAGCAGCTGCTCACCCGTACGGCCCATGGTGAAGTCGAGGCCGCGCTCGCCGAGCAGACCGGCGCGCCGTTGCGCCGCACCGTCGCCGTCAGCGGCGCCCCCG
>JBMSSR010000270.1:0-3321 GCA_049424465.1 Ilumatobacteraceae bacterium | reverse complement strand
CGTCCAGTTCGCCGCGCAGGATGGCGTCGAAGCTCTCGACGGTCTCGGCCACCGGCACGGTCTCACCGGACACACCGGTGAACACCTCGGCCACGTAGAACGGCTGCGACAGGAAGCGCTGGATCTTGCGTGCCCGGCTCACCGTGAGGCGGTCCTCGTCGGAGAGCTCGTCGAGACCGAGGATGGCGATGATGTCCTGCAGTTCCTTGTAGCGCTGCAGGTTCTCCTGCACACCACGGGCCACCTGGTAGTGACGCTGACCGACCACCTCGGGAGCGAGGATGGTGGAGGTCGACGCCAACGGGTCCACGGCCGGGTAGATGCCGAGGGCGGCCACCTGACGGGAGAGCTCGGTGGTGGCATCGAGGTGGGTGAACGTGGTGAACGGCGCCGGGTCGGTGTAGTCGTCGGCGGGCACGTACACGGCCTGCAGCGACGTGATCGACCGACCACGGGTCGAGGTGATGCGCTCCTGCAACTGGCCCATCTCGTCGGCGAGCGTCGGCTGGTAGCCCACGGCCGAGGGCATGCGGCCCAGCAGCGTCGACACCTCGGAACCTGCCTGCACGAAGCGGAAGATGTTGTCGACGAACAGCAGCACGTCCTGGTTCTGCACGTCACGGAAGTACTCGGCCATGGTGAGGGCCGAGAGGGCGACGCGCAGGCGCACGCCCGGCGGCTCGTCCATCTGGCCGAAGACCAGCGCGGCCTTCTCGTACACGCCCGACTCCTGCATCTCGAGACGCAGGTCGGTGCCCTCACGGGTGCGCTCGCCCACACCGGCGAACACGGACACACCACCGTGGTTCTGCGCCACACGACGGATCATCTCGGTGATGAGCACCGTCTTGCCCACGCCGGCGCCACCGAACAGGCCGATCTTGCCGCCCTGCAGGTACGGGGTGAGCAGGTCGATGACCTTGATGCCCGTCTCGAACATGCGAGCGCGGGGCTCGAGCGTGTCGAACGCAGGGGCGTCGCGGTGGATGTCCCACCGCTCGAGCGAGTCGGCGTAGCCCGGCTCGGCATCGAGGGCCTCACCCCACACGTTCCACACGTGGCCGAGCACCTTGTCGCCCACCGGCACCTGGATGCCGTGGCCACTGTTGCGCACGGCGGTGCCGCGGGTGAGGCCGTCGGTCGGCTTCATGCACACCGCGCGCACGCGGCTGTCGCCGAGCTGCTGGGCCACCTCGGCCAGCACCTTGACGTCGTTGCCGTCGACCGTGATGGTGAATTCGAGCGCGGTGTTGATCTCGGGCAGCGCGCCGCGCGGGAACTCGACGTCGATCACGGGGCCGGCGATGCCGACCACACGGCCGTCCTTGCGGTCTGTCTCGGTCATGGTCATGACGTGTCTTCCTTGTGTGTGAGGTCAGTTCGCCGCGGCGGACGAGGCGTCTTCGAGTGGGAGGAAATCGATGTGGATGGTCTTCTTCGCGTCGCCGCCCAGTGCCTCGGCGCCACCGACGATCTCCATGATCTCGGTGGTGATGCTGTCCTGGCGGGCGCGGTTCATGATGCGGCTGAGGTTCTTGATGAGTTCCTCGGCGTTGTCGGTGGCGCTCTTCATGGCCCGCTGGCGGAAGGCGTGCTCGCTGGCTGCAGCGTTGAGCAGCGCGGCGTAGATGCGTGCCTCGACGTAGCGCGGCAGCAGGGTGTCGAGGATCGTGCCCGGATCGGGCTCGAACTCGTAATCGGCAGGTGTGCCCGCCGCGTCGGGGGCCTTGCCGTCGCCGCCCTCGGTCAGTTCGCGGTCGAGCGGCACCAGCGGGCGCTGCACGACTTCCTGCGAGCCGGCCGACACGAACCGGGTGTACACCAACTCGACACGGTCGAACTCGCCGCGCAGGTAGGCATCGACGACGTACTGGCCGATCTCACGGGCGTTGGCGTACGTCGGGTTGTCGCTGAAGCCGCCGAACGACTGGGCGATGGAGTACCCGCGGAACCGGAAGTAGCCCTGCGCCTTGCGGCCGACGGTGACGACCGCATAGCCGCTGCCCTGCAGCACACCGGCCTTGATCTCGCCCTCGGCAGCGCGCTGCACGCCGGCGTTGTAACCGCCGCACAGACCGCGGTCAGCGGTGATGACGACGTACGCCGTCGTGCGGACCTCGGGACGGCTGACGAGCAGCGCCGACCCCGACGAACCACCCGCAGCAGCGAGGTCCTTGACGACATCCGTGATCGAGTCGCTGTAGGGCTCGGCGGCGAGCACACGCTGCTGGGCCTTGACGATGCGGCTGGCGGCGATGAGCTCCATCGCGCGCGTGATCTTCTTCGTGGCCTGCACGCTGCGGATGCGACCGCGCAGGATTCGTTCCTGGCCACCGGCCATTACTGCCGCCCTTCCTCGTGCGTGCCGCGGACGGCGACGAGCGCCGACGCGGACCGTGCCAACGCCGTCATGGTCACTCGGTCGCCAGGGTCTTGTCGCTCGCCGCCTCGCCCAGCTCGTGGGCCGAGGTCGCGGTCGGGTCGACTGCCCTCGCAGCCGCCGAGGCAGCGACGAACTGTGACTTGAAGGCGGCGACGATGCCGGCGAGGTCGTCGGGCACGCCGCCCGAGCGCACTGCGTCGAGCACGCCGCCGTGACGGCTGCGCATGTGGTCGAGCAGCTCGGCCTCGAAGCGACGCACGTCCTCGACCGGCAGGTCGTCGAGATACCCGCGCGTACCGGCGAAGATGCTGACGACCTGCTCCTGCACCGGCATCGGGCTGTTGAGTGACTGCTTGAGCAGCTCGACGAGGCGGTAACCGCGCTCGAGCTGGGCCTTGGACACGGCATCGAGCTCGGAGCCGAACGTGGCGAACGCCTCGAGCTCGCGGAACTGCGCGAGGTCGAGCTTGAGCGTGCCGGCCACGGCCTTCATCGACTTGATCTGGGCGGCGCCACCGACGCGGCTCACCGAGATGCCCACGTCGACGGCCGGGCGCACACCCGACTTGAACAGGTTGTCCTGCAGGAACACCTGACCGTCGGTGATCGAGATCACGTTGGTCGGGATGTACGCCGACACGTCGCCGGCCTTGGTCTCGATGACCGGCAGGGCGGTGAGCGAACCGGCGCCGCGCTCGTCGGAGAGCTTGGCGGCACGCTCGAGCAGACGGCTGTGCAGGTAGAACACGTCGCCGGGGTATGCCTCGCGGCCCGGCGGGCGGCGCAGCAGCAGCGACATCTGGCGGTAGGCCTCGGCCTGCTTGGAGAGGTCGTCGTACACCACGAGGGCGTGCTCGCCGTTCTCCATCCAGTGCTGGCCGACGGCGCAGCCTGCGTACGGGGCGAGGTACTTGAAGGGGGCAGAGTCCGATGCCGGG
>JBMSSR010000269.1:0-3361 GCA_049424465.1 Ilumatobacteraceae bacterium | reverse complement strand
GTTGAACCCCATAGGGTTCGCGACCGTAGACGAACACCTGTTCGACCGTCAACCGACGATCGTCACACCCTTCCCGCCGGTCAGGGGCGCCAGTGCATCCGGTGGTCGGGGGCGCGTTCCTCGTTGCCGCGGCCGTCGCCGGTCTCCTCGACCACGAACCCGTGGCGCTCGTAGAAGCGACGGGCGCGCTCGTTGGCGACGAAGGTCCACAGCTGCAGCCCGCCCGGATAGCGCGACCTGGCCACCTCGACGAACCGGTCGCCGAGACCACGCCCGATCCACGCCGGGTCGAGGTACAGCTGCTCGATCCAGCCGCTGCGCGCGCCGTCGGCACCCGTTGCACCGGGGCCGAGCACCATCAGCCCCACCAACGTGCCGTCGAGCTCGGCCACCCACATGTCGGTGCGGCCGACCACGTCGTCGCTCATCCAGCGGCGCACCTCGCGCTCGTCGTGCACCATCGGCACCTCTGGCAGCGCGTACTGGCGGCTGCGCACGTACACCTGCGCCGCGTCGCGGGCATCGTTGTGGCGCGCGACGCGCACCGTCGGCACGCCGGGCTGCAGCGCGCGCAGCACCCCCTCGAGGCCGGGCTCGGCCATCGCGACCGCACGGTGCCAGGCGAACCACTCGACGTCGGCGCTCTCGCCCTCGGGCGGTGCCGGTGGCACGTGCGGCGACGTGACGGCGTACCGCAGGTCGAGGTGGGTGTGGCCACGCGGGCCGGGGTGCACGTCGACGTGCAGCAGCTGCTCACCCGCCAGTGACACGGGCAGGCCGGTCTCCTCGGCCGCCTCGCGCAGGGCGCCCTGCCACGGCGTCTCACCGGCCTCGATGTGACCACCGGGCTGCAGCCACATCTGCAGCCGCTTGTGGCGGTGCAGCAGCACGCGCCGCCCGTCGTCGCTGGTGACGATGGCCGACGCCGTGACGTGCACCTTGTCGGCATGCTCGTCGAACGGCGAGCCCAGCGGGTCGAAGCGGCGCACGAACTCGTCGATCGACCAGCGCTCGCGGGCATCGACCGGCCGGCGGGCCAGCACGGCCTCGCGCACGAGCGGGCGCAGCGCGGCCGCATCGACGGGCACCGGCCCGGTGATTGCCGCGTCGGTGCTGGCCGGGTCGGTCGTCATCGGCGCCACGGTACGGGGCGGCCCGCGGCGCCACCACCCTGCGTGCCGATTTCGCGCCATATCGAGAATTTCCCTTCAGGCCTCTGTGCGGTGCGCCGATACAGAGCGTGACAGTGGGGTGCCAGGCCCCCCGTGACACCCCACTGCACGACGCGACAACCACCCCGGAACGAACAGGTCGGACGACACGATGGAACCCGATGTCCAGCTCTCCCCCCGAGTGCTGCTCGCCGTTGGCGATGCCCAACTGCGACGCGACGCATCGTCGACGCTGCGCATGCGCGGCTACTCGGTCTGCGCGACCACCGAGGAGGAGGCCGCGCTCACCCTCGCCCGTTCGTTCTCACCCGACGTGGTGATGGTCGACCTCACGCTGCACAGCCCCGAGGGCGGCACCCTGTTCGACACGATGCGCACGCTCACCGACGCGTACATCGTGGCCATTGCGTCACCCGATGCCGACGGTGACCGCATCCGGGCGCTGCGTGCCGGCGCCGACGACGTCGTGTCCAGCGATCTCGACACCGAGGAGATGGCGGCCCGCTGCCACGCCCTGCTGCGCCGCCCGCGCCAGCTGCACGCCCGGTGGGACCCGATGCAGGCGTCGATCATCGACTTCGGCGTGCTCGCCGTCGACGTGGGTCGCAAGGAGATCCGTGTGCACGGCACCGACGTGCCCGTCACGCGCATCGAGTTCGCACTGTTCGAACAGCTCTGCCGCCGCCCCGCCGAGGTGTGCACCCGCGCCGAACTACTCGAGGAGGTGTGGGGCCCGAACTGGGTGGGCGACACCCATGTGGTCGACGTGCACCTCAGCAACCTGCGCCGCAAGCTGCAGCAGCGTGCCCCCGAACTGCGCTTCGTGCACACGGTGCGCGGCGTGGGCTTCCGCCTGAGCAACGACCTGCTGCGGGCCGGCGACGCCGACCAGCGCCAGCGCCGCGACGACGACCGCATGCTCGCCAGCGCCTGACGGCGCCCGGCTCAGCGGTACTCGCCCCACACCTGCCACTCGCCCTGCTCGAGACCGAGCAGCAGCAGCACCCCGTCGGACGTGAGCACCTGCAGGCGCGCCAGACGGCGTGACCGGCGCGCGTCCCACCACCGCTCGTCGAGCGGCCACGGCCCCGCCCACGACCGCACCGGGTGCACACCCGCCAGGTGACGCGCCGTGCGCGGCGCACCGGCGACCTCGACGTGCAGCGACACCGGCGGCGCGCCCAGCACGCCGCGGCCGCTGACCGTCACGGGTGACCCGTCGGCCGCCACCAACCGCGCCGGCAGCGGCGGCGACCACGTGATGCCCGGCGACGGCGACGGCAGGTGCCCCGGCCACGGCCCGGGCACCCCGTCGGTGCGCTCGCGGTGCGCCAGGTCGACCATCACCGCCGGGGTCCACGCATAGCGGTCGTGCGGCTGGCGGCCACCGGCCGCGGTGGGCACCAGCACCCGCTGCTCGCCGGCGATCGACGACAGGCGCGCCACCGCACGCAGCGCCCGGTCGTCGGCGTCGGTGGCGCCGCCCCACAGCGTCACCTGCGTGCCGTCGTCGACACGCACCTCGACCGGGTCGAGGCGCACCATCACCACCCCGGCGGTGAGCACGTCGTCGCGCGCCCACGCATCGAGCTGCCAGCGCACCCGCTCGACCATCGCCGCCACACCGAGCCCGGTGGACCGGTACCACACGCGCTCGCACCGCTCGCCGTGCTCGGTCTCGGCCGTCACCACCAGCCGCGTGCACACCAGTCCCTCGAGCGACCCGACGAGCTCGGCCGCCATCTGCCGCGCGACGAACACCACCGCGTCGGAGTGGTGCAGCGGCTCGTCGAACACGCGCTGCACCTCGCGCCCGACCGGCGGGTCGGTGGTGCCGGGCAGTCGCTCGTCGCCGGCCGAGGCCAGGCCGTGGGCGAACCCGCCGAGTGGGCCGAAGCGGCCGACCACGTCGGCATGCTGCAGCGCGGCGAACTGGCCGAGGCGCTGGATGCCCAGTCGCTGCAGCAGGTTGACGAACGCGGGGTCGATGCCCGCTGCCTCGGCGAGCAGGCGCACCGGCAGCGGTGCGAGGAACGCTGCCGTGTCGTCGACGCCGGGCGGCACGACGAGCGGCATGCCCTGCCGTGCCGCAGCACGGGCAGCCACCGTGGCGGCGAAACGCCCGTCGGCCACGCCGACCCCGACACCGAGGGACCCTCCGCCCGTCGGTTCAGCAGTCGACGCAGCGG
>JBMSSR010000268.1:0-3362 GCA_049424465.1 Ilumatobacteraceae bacterium | reverse complement strand
CCCCGTCCCAGCGGGCGGCGGCGAGGCCTTGGGCGGCGGCGAAAGCGGCCGCCGTCGACCTGACCTCGTCGGGGTAGCGGTCGCCGGCCGCGATGATGCGCTCGGGCAGCGAGTGAGCGGTGAAGAAGACCCGGGTGCCGGCGGGCATCGAGGAGAGGCGCTGCTGCAGATCGGCGCCGACGAACTCGACGAATGCCGGCTCGGTGGCCCAGCTCTCGATCCCGCGCACCTCGATGCCGTGCGGCTCGGCAGCGGTGCGGGCGCGGTCGAGGTACTGGCCGACCGAGTACGCCGAGTAGTGCGGCGCGAGCACGACACCGATGATGCGCCGGAAGCCAGCCGCCGCGAGCTCGTCGACCGCTGTCTCGACCTTCGGATCGGCGTGCTTGAGGCCGAGCGTGACGTGGAACTGTCCCGGTGCGGCGCGGTCGAGCGCCGCCTGCAACGCATCGCGCTGTGCGTCGGTACGTGCCGCCAGCGGGCTGGTGCCACCGAGCGCGTCGTAGCGCGCCGTCAGATCGGCGAGCTGTTCGGGGGTCGGCGGCCGGCCGCGTCGGATGTCGGTGTAGTACGGCTCGATCTCGGCGCGCGTCCGCGGCGTGCCGTAGGCCATCAACAGCACTGCAGTGGTCATCGGTCGCCTCCTGTGGCGTGATGGACTCGGTCGACGACGGCTGCGAGGACGTCGGGGTCGGTGCCGGGATTGACACCGTGGCCGAGGTTGAAGATGTGGCCCGGGTGGCGGCTGCCGTCGGCGCGCGTGTTGTCGGCGAGCACGGCGTCGACACCGGCGACGGCCACCTCGACGCCGGCCAGGACGAGGGCGGGGTCGAGGTTGCCCTGGACACGGAGGTCGTCGCCCATCCGCCGACGGGCATCGGCGATCGACGTGCGCCAGTCGAGGCCCAGGACCGTGGGACCGGCGGCGTACATGCGCTCGAGCAGGTGATCGCACCCGATGCCGAAGTGGATGCCGGGAGCGTCGGGGACGAGTTCGCGCAACTGCGCGAACACGGCGCTCGAATGGGGGAGGACGAATCGGTCGTAGTCGCGGCGCGACAGCGCGCCGGCCCACGAGTCGAACAACTGAAACGCCCGCGCGCCGTGCGCGAGCTGCGCCGCGATGCTCGAGACCGCGTGCTGCACGAGCCGCTCCATGAGCGCGTGCCAGAGCGGCTCGTCGGTGTGCATCAGTCGCTTGGTGTGCTCGTAGGTGCGGCTCGGTCGGCCCTCGACCAGATAGCTCGCGACCGTGAACGGTGCCCCGGCGAAGGCCAGCAGCGGCACGTCGGTGGGGAGGTCGCGGGCGAGAGCGCGGACCGTCTCGACGACGTACGGCGTGTCGGCCTCGCCGTCGAACGGCCGGAGGCGTTGCAGGTCGTCGGCCGAGCGGAACGGGCGCTCGCACACCGGGCCGGTGCCGGGCGCGACGTCGATGCCGAACCCGACGGCATGTGCCGGCACGACGATGTCGCTGTACAGCACGGCTGCGTCGACGCCGTAGCGCCGCACGGGCTGCAGCGTCAGTTCGGCCGCGAGGCCGGGGTCCTTGATGGCCTCGAGGATGCTGCCGCTCCCCCGGAGGGCGCGGTACTCGGGCAGGCTGCGGCCCGCCTGGCGCATGAACCAGACCGGCGTGCGGCTGCTCGGCCGACCGGCGGCGGCGTCGAGGAACGGCACACGGGACATCGTCGGGCACGCTACCGGCGGCCGCTGTCGGGCAGGATGTCGTCCATGACCACCACGCCGTTCGACCAACTCTTCTCACTCCGCGGCAAGACCGCGGTCGTCACCGGCGGTAGCCGGGGCATCGGGGCGATGATCACCCGTGGCCTGCTCGACGCCGGCGCCGAGGTGCTCATCAGCGCCCGCAAGGAGCACGAGCTCGAGGCCGCCCGCGCCGAGCTGTCCGCACACGGGACCGTGCACGCCGTGCGCGCTGACGTCAGCACGGTCGAGGGTGTTGCGTCGCTCGCCGATGCCGTCAGCAGCCGGTTCCCGACGCTGGACATCCTCGTCAACAACGCGGGTGCCACGTGGGGCATGCCCCTCGACGAGTTCGACGAGCATGCGTGGGACAAGGTGATGGACACCAACGTCAAGGGGGTGTTCTTCCTCACTCAGCGGCTGCTGCCCAACCTGCGTGCCTCGGGCACCGCCGACGATCCGGCGCGCGTCATCAACATCGGCTCGATCGACGGCCTGCACGTCAACACGATGGAGACCTACAGCTATGCAGCGAGCAAGGCCGGTGTGCACCACCTCACCCGGGCGCTCGCCCGCCGTCTGGGGCCCGATCACATCACGGTCAACGCAGTGGCTCCCGGGCCGTTCGAGAGCAAGATGATGAAGGCGACCCTCGAGGCCTTCGGCGACTCGATCGCCAGGACCGCCCCGCTGGGGCGCATCGGGCGGCCCGACGACATGGCGGGCGTGGCGGTGTTCCTCGCCAGCAGAGCGGCGTCGTACATCACCGGGGCGGTCATCCCGGTGGACGGCGGCATCGCCACCACCGCCTGAGTGCCCGGTTCGGGGGCATCGGCCCTCGTCTCGGTGGCAACGGGTGCCGATAGGGTTTTCCGACCACCTGCCGGGACGGTTCCGGCAGGGCCCGAACCCGATGACGCAGCACCACCCCGAACTCGGCGCCGAACAGGACTTCATCGACTTCGCCTACGCGTGTCTCGCGCGCTCGCGCGACGACGCGTGGCGCATGCGCGACCTGCACGAGGGCACCCTCGGCGGCACCTTCCAGGCCCGCTACGAGCGGGACGTGTTCGACGAGGCAGTGTTCAACCGTCTCACCCAGCTCGACCTCGGTGACGCAGCGCTCGTCTTCGGTCGCATCGACCGACTCGCCGAGAGCCCCGACACCACCGAGACGTTCCACATCGGCCGCCTCGCCGTCGCCGACGAGAACAGTGACCCGGTCGTCGTCGACTGGCGGGCCCCGGTGGCCGAGCCGTTCTACCGCGCGACCGGTCGCGAGCCGCTGGGCCTCGCGCGCCGCCGTCACTTCATCGTGCAGGGTCGCCAGTTGCAGGGCATCGAGGACGAGTTGTTCGGTGAGGGACACCTCGGCGTCGGCCACGACGAGGGTCTCGGCGGTGACGACCCGTGCGCCGGTCTTCGCGGTTACTCCACGTTGCTGTCGGCGCTCGAGCGCAGCCGTTCCGGGCAGCTAGGCGACATCGTCGCCACTATCCAGTCCGAGCAGGACGAGATCATTCGCTCGCCACAGGCGGGCGTGCTCGTCGTGCAGGGAGGTCCCGGCACCGGCAAGACGGTTGTCGCGCTGCACCGCGCCGCGTACCTGCTCTACACGCACCGTTTTCCGCTGGAGGACCAGGGCGTGCTCGTCA
>JBMSSR010000267.1:0-3398 GCA_049424465.1 Ilumatobacteraceae bacterium | reverse complement strand
GGCCACAAGGTGTTGGCGCACATCTCCGGGAAGATGCGGATGCACTACATCCGAATCCTCCCCGGCGACAAGGTGCAGGTGGAACTCACCCCGTACGACCTCACCCGCGGTCGTATCACGTATCGCTA
Source organism: Ilumatobacteraceae bacterium (assembly GCA_049424465.1). Lineage (GTDB taxonomy): Bacteria > Actinomycetota > Acidimicrobiia > Acidimicrobiales > Ilumatobacteraceae > UBA668. Next base: position 3,270 of record JBMSSR010000267.1, on the reverse strand, counting down.
CAAGTAATCCGAGCAACGAGCATCGAACAGGTCACAGGAACACCATGAAGGTCCGACCGAGCGTCAAGAAAATCTGCGAGAAGTGCAAGGTCATCCGCCGTCATGGACGCGTGATGGTGATCTGCGAGAACCCGCGTCACAAGCAGCGTCAGGGCTGAGAGGGCACCGAACCATGGCACGTATTTCCGGCGTCGACATCCCCCGCGAGAAGCGGTTGGAGATCTCGCTCACCTACATCTTCGGCATCGGCAAGCCGACTGCGCAGCGCATCTGCGCCGAGACGGGTCTCGACCCCAACGAGCGCGTGCGCAACCTGACCGAGGAAGAGATCAACAAGATCCGCCAGTGGGTCGAGTCGAACATCACTGTCGAGGGCGACCTGCGCCGCGACGTGGCGCAGGACATCAAGCGCAAGATCGAGATCGGCTGCCTCCAGGGCATCCGTCACCGCAAGGGCCTGCCCGTCCGCGGCCAGCGCACCCACACCAATGCTCGTACCCGCAAGGGCCCGAAGAAGACCGTCGCGAACAAGAAGAAGGCTGTGAGGAAGTAATGGCCAAGCCGAAGCCGGGCGGTCGTCGCCCCCGCAAGCGCGAGCGCAAGAACGTCACCAACGGTGTCGTCCACATCAAGAGCTCGTTCAACAACACGATCGTCTCGATCACCGACACCGAGGGGAATGTCATCTCCTGGGCCTCGTCCGGTGGTGTGGGCTTCAAGGGCTCGCGCAAGAGCACGCCCTTCGCCGCGCAGATGGCTGCCGAGAAGGCCGCTCGCGCCGCGATGGAGCACGGCCTGCGCCGCGTCGAGGTACAGGTGAAGGGCCCGGGCTCGGGTCGCGACACCGCCGTGCGCAGCATCCAGAACACCGGTATCGAGGTCACCTCGATCAAGGACGTCACCCCCGTTCCCCACAACGGCTGCCGCCAGCCGAAGCGTCGCAGGACCTGATCTCACATGGCTCGTTACACCGGACCCAAGGTGCGCGTCTCGCGCCGCCTCGGCACCAACATCTTCGAGAACGAAAAGGGTCGCAAGGCGCTCGACCGCCGTCCCTTCCCGCCCGGCGCCCACGGCCGCACCCGCCGCCGCAATGCCGGCAGCGAGTACCTGGCCCAGCTGCAGGAGAAGCAGAAGGCCAAGTACATCTACGGCGTCCTCGAGCGCCAGTTCCGCAACACGTACGAAGAGGCCGTGCGCCTGCAGGGCCCGACGGGCGAGAACCTGCTGCGCCTGCTCGAGCAGCGCCTCGACAACATCGTGTACCGCGCCGGCTGGGCGAGCACCCGCCCGCAGGCCCGCCAGTTCGTGAGCCACGGCCTCATCCAGGTCAACGGCAAGCGCGTCAACATCCCGAGCTACCGCGTGCGCAAGGGCGAGACCATCAGCCTCTCGCCCAAGGCACGCGACATGATCGTCATCCAGCACAACATCGACGTGCTCGACCGCTCGGTCGTGGGCTGGCTCGAGACCGGCGACGCCGGCAAGCAGGTCACCGTGCGCGACCTGCCCCAGCGCGACCACATCGACGTGCCGGTGCGCGAATCGCTCATCGTCGAGCTCTACTCGAAGTAATCCGTTCCCGGCCGCGGCCGACACCCTGCAGCAAGAGGCACCCGCATGCTCGTCATCCAGCGTCCCACCGTCGAGTCGATCGGCGAGGACAACAACCGACACCAGCAGTTCGCCGTTGGTCCGCTCGAGCCCGGCTATGGGCACACGATCGGCAACTCGCTGCGTCGCATGCTCCTGTCGAGCATCCCCGGCGCCGCCATCACCGTCGTGCACTTCGACGAGGCCCTGCACGAGTTCGGCTCGATCGCCGGCATCGCCGAGGACGTCACCGACATCATCCTCAACCTCAAGGACATCGTGGTCACGAGCACGTCCGACGAGGCCGTCACCCTGCGCCTCGACGTGCGTGGCCCGGCCGAGGTCACGGCGGGCGACATCAAGTGCCCGAGCGAGATCGAGATCCACAACAAGGACCTCCACATCGCGAGCGTCAACGGCAAGGGCCGGCTGGCGATCGACCTCACGGTCGAGCGTGGCCGCGGCTACCTGTCGGCCGACCGCGAGACGCAGGACCGCACGATCGGCAACATCCCGGTCGACGCCATCTTCTCGCCGGTCCGTCGCGTGACCTTCCAGGTCGAGCCCGTCCGCGTCGAGCAGAGCACCAACTACGAGCGTCTGGTCCTCGACATCGAGACCGACGGCACCATCAGCCCTCGCGAGTCGCTCGCCTCGGCCGGCGGCACGCTGCGCTCGCTCGTCGACCTCATCGCCAACCTCAGCGCCGAGCCGCAGGCCCTCGAGCTGGGTGAGGTCACCAGCGCTGCAGTGACCTCGCCCGACCTCGAGCTGCCCATCGAGGACCTCGACCTGTCCGAGCGCCCGCGCAACTGCCTCAAGCGTGCGCAGGTCAACACGATCGGCGAGCTCCTCACCAAGACCGAGGACGACCTGCTCAACATCACCAACTTCGGCCAGAAGAGCCTCGACGAGGTCAAGCAGAAGCTCGACGAGCGCGGCCTGACGCTGCGCGGCTGACGGTAGAAGGACCACAGGAGACACGACATGCCCGCCACCCCGCGCCGAGCTCGTAACTTCGGCGGCACCGCCGCCCACCAGAAGTTGATGATGGCCAACCTTGCTGCGTCGCTGTTCGCGGCCGAGGTCATCGTCACCACCGAGGCCAAGGCCAAGGCCCTGCGCCCGATCGCCGAGAAGCTCATCACCAAGGCCAAGAAGGCCAACGGCGACGAGTCGACGGCCACCAAGGTGCACCGGATCCGCCAGATCCAGGGCTACCTCGGCGACAAGGAGATGACCCACAAGCTGGTCGACGACATCGCCGGCCGCTACACCGAGCGTCAGGGCGGCTACCTCCGCATCCTCAAGCTCGGCCCGCGCCAGGGCGACAACGCCCCGATGGCGCGCATCGAACTGGTCTGACGCCGCCGACTGCTCGGCCTGCCCCCGGCGGGCCGGATCGCGGTCTGCGCGTCGCGGCAACGCTCGTAGGCTGGGCCGATGGGGCGTGCCCGGATGACCGTCGCCTACGACGGCACCGACTTCCACGGATTCGCTGAGAACGCCCCCGCCGCCGGCGGGGGCGTTCGCCCTGTCATGGGCGCGCTGCGCGCGGCGATAACTCACGTCATCAGGATGAAGAGCGGGACGCGATGAGCAGGTTAGATGTTCACATCCATTATAGGCGAGATGCAGACCCGCTGGAAGCATGGGTTGGCAAATGGGTGAAATTTA
>JBMSSR010000266.1:0-3406 GCA_049424465.1 Ilumatobacteraceae bacterium | reverse complement strand
ACCTGATGACGCCGGTCGAGGGGTTCAACCCGGCGATGGGCGTGCCGGCGCCCTTCGACAGCGATGGCGCGTGGCAGCGGCGGATGGGCGAGTCCGTGGTCGACGCGGCCGCCGCGCTCGCCGCGCTGGATCTCGACACCGTCGGGTTGACCGACCTCGGTAGGTGGGAGGGGTGGGCCGACCGGCAGGTGGGTCGGTGGCGTCGTCAGCTCGAGTCGTACTCGTCCCTCGACGGCTACGGCGGTCCCGACATCCCGGGCGTCGACGACGTCGGTCGATGGCTGGATGAGCGGAGGCCGACCGACCTGCGACCGGGACTCGTGCACGGCGACCTGCACCTCGGCAACGTGCTCGTTCGGCGCGAGGTGCCGACCGTGGCGGCGCTCGTCGACTGGGAACTGGCGACGGTGGGCGACCCGCTGCTCGACCTCGGCCACCTGCTGGCGACGTGGCCGACGGGCGAGGGGGTGAGCATCGGCGCAGCGCTGCCCGGCCTGCCGGGTCGCGACGAGGTGATCGACCGCTATGCGAGCGCCACGGGGCGATCGATGCGCGACGTGGCGTGGTTCCGCGTGCTGGCGTGCTACCGGCTCGGGCTCATCCTCGAGGGCACTCACGCCCGCGCGTGCGCCGGGCTCGCGCCGCGCGCCACCGGCGATCTGCTGCATGCACACACCGTGAGCCTCTTCGAGCAGGCGCTCAACCTCATCGCGTGACCGGTCGAACCCGGTCGGCAGTACCCGGCAGCGAGACCATCGTCACCGGAACGTAAGGTGACGACATGTCGATCGACTTCACCCTCAGTCCCGAGCTCGAGGCACTCCGACTGCGTGTACGGGCGTTCATCGACGAGGTGGTGAGGCCGGGCGAGGCCGGGCTCGAGCGGCTGCGTGACGACGACCGCGCCGAGTACGTCGCGCTGTTGGTCGGCATGCGCAAGAAGGCACACGCTGCAGGGCTGTGGCTGCCGCACATGCCGGTCGAGTGGGGCGGCATGGGGCTCGGGCACGTGCAGTTGGCGATGGTGCAGGCCGAGGCCGCCAAGGCGAGTTATGGCCCGTGGGTGCTGAACTGTCAGGCACCCGACGAGGGCAACATGCACACGCTGCTGCACTGGGGCACCGACGCGCAGAAGGAGACATACCTGCGACCGCTGTGCGACGGCACGGCGATGAGCTGCTTCGCAATGACAGAACCGGAGGTTGCCGGCAGCGACCCGACCCTCATCCGCACGACCGCCGTCCAGGACGGTGACGAATGGGTCGTGAACGGCCACAAGTGGTTCATCTCCAATGCGCGACGGGCGCGGTTCGCGATCCTCATCTGCCGCACCGAGGACAACCCCGACCTGCCGCAGGCCGCGAACACTGCGTTCCTCGTCGACCTGCCGAGCGAGGGATGGAACCGTGTGCGAGAGGTCGAGACCATGCACGGGGCGACCGGCCACAGCGAGATCGTCATCGAGGACCTGCGCGTCCCCGCGGCCAACATGCTCGGGGGACGCGGGCAGGGGCACATGCTCGGTCAGTACCGGCTGGGGCCGGCGCGGTTGGCGCACTGCATGCGGTGGATCGCCCAGGCCGAGACGGCGCTCGACATGATGGTCGAGCGCTCGCTGCAGCGGTACTCGCACGGCAGTGTGCTGGCCGAGAAGCAGGGCATCCAGTGGCTCATCGCCGACAGTGCGATGGAGCTCTACCAGGCGAAGCTGATGGTGCTGCACGCGGCCTACCTCATTGACAAGGGTGCCGACTTCAAGAGTGAGGTGTCGATGGCCAAGCACTTCGTCGCCAACATGCTCAACCGCGTGATCGACCGCAGCATCCAGGTGCACGGCGCACTCGGGTACTCGACCGACACGCCGCTCGCCCACATGTACCAGCACGCGCGGTGGGCGCGGTTCGCCGACGGTGCCGATGAGATCCATCAGATGCGCATCGCCCAGCGCACCATCGCCGCATATCGCGATCACGGCAGCACGCGCACCGCGACCGGCGACTTGCCGATCTGACACCGGGGGCTTCGATGGTCTGGACCGAATTCGCTTTCGCGTTCGTGACGTCGGCGATCGGCGCGATCGGTGGCCTCGGCGGTGCGATCCTCCTCGTGCCTGCGCTCGTCCTGACCGGCGTGGCTCCACGTGTCGCCGCGCCGCTCGGCCTGGTGTCGGTCGCGGCCGGCTCGCTGTCGCTCTCCGTGCCGCACCTCCGCGAACGAACGGTCAATCATCGTCTCGGCATCGTCACGGAGGTCGCAGCGACCACTGGCGCGGTGGTCGGCGCACTGGTGAGCGGCGTCGTGAGCGACTCGTTCCTCACGCGCTTTCTCGCAGGCGTGGCGCTGACCGCGGCGGTGCTGGGCGGCCGCCGCAAGGGCCTGCGCAACCTCCCCGACCCCACGCTCTCGGATACCGACGTCGGCGAGCACGTCGGGTCGCTGTCGGGTGCGTATCCACTCGGCGACGAGGTGGTGCCGTACCGGGCGCGACGTGTGCCTGCCGGCCTCGCGCTCTTCGGCGTGTCGGGACTACTCGCGGGAATGGCTGGTGCGAGCGGGGGCTTCATCAAGACCCCTGCCACGAGCGAGGTGATGCACGTGCCGGTGCGTGTCGCCGCGGCGACGACGTCGTTCACGGTCGGCCTCACCGCAGCGGCGGGACTGACAGTGATGGCTGCACAGGGCCGACTCGATCTGCACGAATGCGCGGCGGTGTGCGTCGGTGCCGTTCTCGGTGGTCGACTCGGCGTCCGACTGCAGCAGCGACTGTCGCCGCAGCAGGTGCGGCGCTTCCTCAGCGGGGTCCTCGTGGTGGTCGGCCTGGTGCTGCTGGTGCGGGCGTGAACGACGCCACGACCCGGCCCGACGTCGACGTCGAACCGCCGCACCTCGTGGCGGTGCTCCGGTCTGCCCTGGTGGTGGCGTTCGCCGCCGGTGTGGTGGGCGTGGTCACGCGGGGACGTGTCGCTCGAGTTGCCGGCATCGTGACGGTGGCAGCGATCGTTGCTGCCCCGCTCGCGCGGGTGGCGATGCTCGTCGTGCACTGGGCCCGTCGTCGCGACACGGCCTTCGTCGTCGCGGGCGTCGCGCTGCTCGTCATCACTGCGACTGGAGCGCTGCTCGCGCGCTGAGGTGTGGTGCCGTGACGGGTCAGTGGCCGGGTTCGAACGTGACCGGCATCGAGGCAGGGCCGAAGATGCCGACGCCGTGACACACGACGTCGCTCCGTCGTTCGATGAGAAAGGCTATCAGGCGTGGCTCGGCAATCTCCGGGTGTCGGCACCATTGGGCTCGCTGGCTGATCTGGTGGAGATCGTCAAGGCTGGCGATGAGACGTTCCGTGATGCGCTCAGGGCCGACAAGAAGGCATGGAACGCCCTGGCCGACCTCGTGAAGGTGCCCGCGTGAG
>JBMSSR010000265.1:0-3434 GCA_049424465.1 Ilumatobacteraceae bacterium | reverse complement strand
CGAAGGCCGCTGGTTCGCAGTGATCGGCGCCTGAACGCCCGAGACCGCGTCAGCGGAACCTCGAACCGCAGCGCGTCACGCGCGTCCGGCCACTCGTTCGCAGCGCGGCACCTCGGCCGAAGCTGGCCACCACTAGCCTGTCGAGCGGAGTTCCGCCGCGTGGCACCGGGTTTCGCGCCACGTTTCGGTCCATCCCCGCCGGGTTAGCTCAGATGGCAGAGCAACCGCCTTGTAAGCGGTAGGTCAAGAGTTCGATCCTCTTACCCGGCTCCACGACACCTCGGCAGGTCGTGCGCCTCAGCCGGTTCGACCGAGCAACTCCTTGCGAAGCGTCGACAATTTCGGCGATGGCTGTGCCGCTGCCCATGGGTCGGCCGACAGCGCTCGCTCGTAGCGCTCCCACTCGGATCGCACGCCCGCCAGGTCGCCAGCGCTCGCGTGTGCACGCATCCGCAACGCGACCAGTTCCTCGTGCCCACTGAGCACCAACAGTCCCTGACCGGTCGCCCAGAACACCCCCTCGACGTTGCCGAGCGCGAGGTGATGCTGCGCAAGCCGCGTTGCCGCGCCGGTCACCAGCAGGACGAGTGACGATGCGTGGCCCTCGGCGTCGCACCAGAGGAAATTGGAGCCCGCGAAGGGCATGCCTGTGACGAGCTCGAGGCCAGGTGTCAACACCTCGATCGCCTCACGGTGCGGCAGGGTCGCCGCGTGTCGTACCCGCGCCTCGAGCAGGTCAGCGTCGCTGACGACACGCTCGTGCAACGGCAACGACTCGGTGAGCGTTCGCGGAATCCACTCGTCGCCCGGTGCCGGAAGCGCCGCGCGGGCGAGTGCGCGCCGTGCATCGCTGACGACGTTCGCGAAGGTCGCATCTCGCACGTCGAGGTCCCACAACGCAGCACGCGCCGCACCGCGCGTCGGCCGGCGACGGTGCATCGCGAGCCACACCACGAGCTCGAGCGCCTTCGAACGATCGAACACCGCAGTGGTGCCATCAGCAGCAACGACCTCGATGGCACCGAACGTGCGCACGAGCAGGGCCCAGTCCGGCTCGACGAACGGGACGCTCGGCACGTCGGTGTGCAACCTGGCCGACGACCGAGCGGACTCGATGGGGACAACCGGTGCCGCAACGTCGAGCGGCACTCCCTCGCGCTCGAGCAACTCGAAGACGGCAGAGGCCTGACGTGGCGCAAGTGTCGCTGGCGTGAGTCGCACGCCGCACGGCTCGAGGACGTGCGAGGTGGTACCGCCTGACTCGCGTCGAATGCGCCACAGTGTGGTGGCCTTCGTCTCGCTGGTATGCCTCACAGGCGAGAGTCCATCGACATCAGCACTGCCCACCAGTACTGCGATGCCGCGACCCGGTCGCACCGTGGCACGCAGCACAGCGAGCTCGTCAGGACTGACGCACTCGACCACGACCATCGCCGGTTCCCACGCCTCACCACCATCGGTCATGGCACGCCGCTCGAATGTCGAGCTCTCGCCGATCGCCTGGTCGGTGTCACCCAGCAGCACCACTGCGGTCTCGAGTGCTGCATCGACCGATTCAACCCGCTCGGCGGCGGCCATCGACGCCGTGCCCGCCTCGTCATCAGGACTGGCGTGCACCGCGCCCGTGAGATCGTCGGTGACGCCACCAGCGTCGGCTGCGGCCGTCGCGTTCGTCACCCTCACGACCCGCGCTTCGTCGATGAACGGCGACACCCGCAGCGATGCAGCCGCAGCGGCGATCACCGCTGGCGCACTGATCGACTCGACCTCGAGCACCCCGAGCGCCTCGAGATCGACGTAGCACTCGCCATCGTCGGTGGCGCCGAGATGCAGCAGCGCGGGGCAGGGCGGTGCATCACTGCGCGACTGGTCGGCGAGCTGGTCGAGCGACACCGTCGCCGGCAGGGACCACCACCCCGCAGCGTGCGCGGCCGACCGCGCCGCCAGCGTCCACGGCGCCGGGAGTACCACGCTCTCGCTCGCCAGGAGGCGGATCTCGCCAATGCGGCCCATGATCACGACATGGACCATCGCGCCCTGTTCGGCGAGCGGACGGGCGACCGCGCGCAGCGCAATATCGAGCCGCGTGAGTTGCTCCGCCGCATCGAGCGACCGCAGCATCATCTCGGTACGCACCTGGGCGATCGACGGGAGATCGAGCCGGGCGCCCGGCATCGCTCCGCGCAATCGACGTCGGCGGGCGGCGTCGAGCAGCGCCAGCGACCCTGCGGCGAACATCACGGTGCTGACGACCCCGTTCGGCGCCGGGATGCCGAGCACGACGTGATCGACGGAGTGCAACGCGGGCGTCCCTCGTCGGTCGACGACACCGTCACGGTCATGGTCGACGGGCAGCGACCGAGCGGCTGCGGACGGAGCAGCACCCGACCCAGTTCCCCACCTCGTTGCCTGCGACGCGAGTGCGCCCACGGCAGACACCGACACAGTCGGCCATCTCGTCGTCTCCGCGGCCCCCTCCACATCGGTGAGCGCGACCTGCGTCACGGTGGTCCCGTCAGCGAGAGGGTTGGCCGCGACGCTGCTCGCTGCGCCGACCACCCCGCCCGTCGCCAGTCCGGCGATGCCCGCCGCAACCGTCGCCGACGTGCCCGCCAGCACCGCCACGCGTACGAGGTGACGCAGCCACCGCGTCGGCCCCGGCTCCAGCACCGGCAGTTCCAGCTCGGCACCTGACACACGCCATCGCACGGCTCTCCAGCACTCTGAGAGGGCACTTGCGGCGAACCACAGCCAGAGCATGAGGAAGACGACGCTGCCGATCGACAGGGCGAGATCCTCGTCGAGGCGACGGCCCTCGAGCACCGTGCGCCATGCGCTCGACGTCGGGAGGGGAAGGTGGATGACACCGAAGACGGCGACGGGGAGCGCCAACACTGCGATCAACACGAGCGATGTGGCACTGGCACGCCGGAGGAACTGCCACACGTGACCACGGTGCCGCGCTGCCGACACCGCCGCCTCGTGTCGCTGACCCGACGGTACCGATGACCAGTTCGCCGCTCCCGTGTTCATGACATCGTCGTTCATCCTGAATAGACCACCCGTGCTGTCCCGGTGCCGCGCACCGTCACCGTCTCCCACCCACCGAGCACCAGGAACACCGAACGCCGTCGCTCGGTGATCGTCACCGTCACGCTTTCGAGCCTGACCACCACGACGACATCTGCCGGCTCGACGCCGCTTCGCGCTGCTGCATCGAGCGCGGCCGCCCGCGCTGCCGACTCTGTGTACGAGCGGACTGGTGTCGTCGATGACACGGCCGCCCTCGCCGCAGCTTCAGCGACGTTCGACGCATGTCGTCTCGCTGCCATCACTCGTCCGCCGTCGACGATGAGTCCGGCACCCGCCAGCACGACGACCACCAACAGCATGAGCGACACCAGGGGCAGCGCGTTTTGGGCCGCTGCAAAACC
>JBMSSR010000264.1:0-3470 GCA_049424465.1 Ilumatobacteraceae bacterium | reverse complement strand
CCGCCGGGGTGCCCGCCGAACGATCCGTCCGCGCGGTTGACTAGGTTCGCGGAGAGGAGGCCAGTCGATGGTGCCGACAGCACGCAACAAGGTGATGGTGCCCGACCTCGCCCGCATGAAGGCGTTGGGCGAGCGCATCGCCATGATCACCGCCTACGACGCCACGTTCGCGCGTCTCGTCGACCTGGCGGGCGCCGACGTCATCCTGGTCGGCGACAGCGTGGGCATGGTCGTCCAGGGTGAGGCCAACACCATCCCCGTCGAACTCGACGAGATGGCGTACCACGTGCGCCTCGTGGCCCGATCGCAACCGGCCGCACTGGTGGTGGGTGACTTGCCGTTCGGCAGTTATCAGGTCAGCCCGCAGCAGGCAGTCGAGAGCAGCATCCGTCTCGTCAAGGAAGGCGCCGAGTGCGTCAAGCTCGAGGGTGGCGTCGTCATGGCCGACACCATCCGTGCCATCACCCGACTCGACATCCCCGTGATGGGCCACATCGGGCTCACCCCGCAGAGCTACCACCGCATGGGCGGGCACCGCGTGCAGGGCAAGACCGCCGGCTTCGAGGCCGGTGGGCGCGAGCGGCTCCTCGAGGACGCCCACGCCGTCGAACAGGCCGGGGCGTTCGCCGTGGTCGTCGAGGGAGTGCCGCGCGACCTCGCCAAGGAGATCACCGCCAAGGTGTCGATCCCGACGATCGGCATCGGCGCCGGGCCGGACTGTGACGGCCAGGTGCTCGTGCTGCACGATGTGCTCGGCCTCAGCGAATCGACGTTCCGCTTCACCAAGCACTACGCCGAACTCCGCGCGGCAGCCGTCAACGCGACCAGCGAGTACGTGCGCGAGGTCCGCGACGGCACGTGGCCCGACGACGAGCACAGCTTCCACTGATGTTCGTCGCCGCCGACCCGGCAGCGATGCGCGCCTGGAGCCGGGAGGCCGCCGCCCGAGGTGCCAGGGTTGCGCTGGTGCCCACGATGGGGGCACTCCACGACGGCCACATGGCGCTCGTCGAGCGTGCCCGTCTCGACGCGGACGTCGTCGTGCTGTCGCTGTTCGTCAACCCGCTGCAGTTCGAGCGTGCCGACGACTTCGACCGTTACCCGCGTCCGATCGACGATGACCTCGACATCTGCCGGCGACACGGCATCGACGCGGTCTATGCGCCGACCGCTGCGGCGATGTATCCCGACGGTTTCCAGACCCACGTGGTGCCGGGCCCGATGGCGGCCCTCCTCGAGGGGGAGCACCGGCCGGGACACTTCGAGGGGGTCACCACCGTCGTGGCGAAGCTCTTCCACGCCGTCGAACCGCGTACGGCGGTGTTCGGCGAGAAGGACGCGCAGCAACTCGCGATCATCAGGCGGATGGTGGTCGACCTCGACCTCGGCATCGAGATCGTCGGCCTACCGACCGTCCGCGAGCCGGACGGCGTGGCGATGTCGAGCCGCAACCGGCGCCTCACCGAGGAACAGCGCCACGCCGCGGTCTGCGTGCCGCGCGCGCTCGAGGCTGTCCGGTCCGCCGCCACGGCCGGCACCTCGTCGTCCGATGACCTCGTCGCGGTCGGCCGGGCCGTCGTCGAGACCGAGCCACTCGCCCGTTTCGAGCACCTGTGCATCGTCGACCCCAGCAACCTCACGCCCGTCGACCGGCTCGACACCTCGCTCCCCCAGGGCTCGCGCGCACTCGTGGTGACCGCTGTGTGGTTCGGCGAGGTCCGCCTCATCGACAACTGCCGGCTCTAGCTCGCACGCAACCGGCGCCGCACCGCCAGTGCCGGCGACGTGCGGTCGATCAGTTGGCTGCCCCTGCCAGCGCAGCGGCGATCGCGAGCGCATTGAGGATCGCGTGGGCGATGATGCTCGGCGCAATCCGGCGACACAGGTAGGCCGTCGTCCCGAACACGGCGCCAGCGACGGACAGCACGATGATGAGCCCCACATTGCCGGCTCCCCACGCAGGGTCGAGGTGGGCAGTGCCGAACAGCACCGCCTGCGCGGCGATGGCAGCCGGTGCTGGCCATCGCGAGAGCAGTCCGCGCAGCACCATGCCGCGGAACACGATCTCCTCGGCCACCGGCGCCACCACCACCGCGAGCACCACCATCGCCACCAGGTACTCCGTGTCCGATCGACCGTCTGCGATGCCCTGTGTGTTGCTCGTGAACGGGATGCCGACCGTGACGACGAGTGACCCGACGACAGCCATCGAGAGGAAGCACACGAGCCAGGTGAGCGGACCCCAGCCGAGGTCGCGTCGCCGCATGATGAGGCCGACGTCGTTGCGGCGGTGGCCAGTGCCGAGCGCGCCACTGGCATACCACCACCACGCCAGCGCCGGCCCGTAACTGATCACGACGAGCAGCGCCACGTACAGCGGCAGTGGCAGCGACACCCGACGGAGCGCCGACTCGAAGACCCGCGTGAGTACCAGTGGCAGTGCAGTGAAGGCAAGCGCTCCGACGGCCACCGCGACGGGCGACGTGGGGTGCGGCGGAGGGGGTGGCCGCAACGGTGCCACCGGGCGAGGGTGGAGCCCGACCGACGGCCACTGCGGCGCCGTCCACTCGCCGGCAGGTCGGTCGGGAACCGGCGGGGCCGGTGGCACAGGATGCACCCCTCGGAGGCTACGCACTGTGCCCCGTCTCGGCGCCCCATCCGGCCCGCGCCCGCCCTCCGGACGACCCGGGCACCTGCCTCGTGCGGCGGCACCGTACTGTGGCGTCATGACCAGGCCCGCCGCCCTCTCGCTCTGGCACGACTCGATGACCGATGACGAGTGGGGGCCCGACCGCCCCTCGCTGTCGGGCGACGCCGACGCAGACGTGGTCATCGTCGGGGCGGGCTACACGGGGTTGTGGACCGCGTACTACCTCGCAGCACGAGACCCCCACCTGCGCATCGTGGTCGTCGAGTCCGAGCAGGTCGGCTTCGGCGCCAGTGGCCGCAATGGCGGGTGGTGCTCGGCGCTGCTGCCGATGGGCCTCGACGCACTCGCACGCCGCACGTCCCGCGATGCCGCATTCCGACTGCAGCGGGCGATGAACGAGACCGTGGCCGACGTCGGCACGGTCGTCGCCCGCGAGGGAATCGACTGTCACTGGGCGCACGGCGGGACGGTCAGCGTCGCCCGTAACGCCGTGCAACTGGCGCGACTGCGCGACCACATCGAGCATCTCCACTCCTATGGCTTCACCGACTCCGACCACCGACTGCTCGACGCCGCGGCCACTCGTGCCCGGTGCGCGACCACCGACGTCGTGGGTGGCGCGCACACGCCCCACTGCGCCGCCATCCACCCGGCACGGCTCGCGCGTGGCCTCGCCCGCGCCGTCGAACGGCGCGGCGTGCGCATCGTCGAGCGCACAGCTGCCACGTCGCTGTCGCCCGGTCGCGTCGACACGGTCGCCGGCCCCATCCGGGCCGCGGTGGTCGTCCGTGCCCCCGCGGCCTTAACCCCCCGCCAGCCC
>JBMSSR010000263.1:0-3504 GCA_049424465.1 Ilumatobacteraceae bacterium | reverse complement strand
CGCGCAGCGCCGGCTGATCGACGTCGTTCAGGTCACTTGGCGAAGACGCCGTTCGTCAGCATCCAGCCGAGCACACGGTCGTCGGGAAGTGCGTTCGCGACGGCTGCGAACATCATCAGCGCCGCACCGGCCATCGACATGTTCTTGAAGAAGTTGACGGTCTCGGCCTGCTTGCCCTGCTCGTCAGCGTTCCAGAAGTCGTGCATCTTCACCGACATGATGACCAGCAGGATGGCGATGACGAGCGCCGACAGGTCGAGGGCGATGCCGAGGATGATGCCGAGGCTGGCCAGCACCATGATGATGCCCGACAGGGCGACCGACGCCTTGGCGGCCGGCACCTTCTTGAACTGTGCGTAGCCGACCATCGCGTCGGGCTTGGTGAGGTGCATGACACCGCTGTTGAGCAGCACGAGTGCGAACAGCACCCGTCCGATGATGAAGAGAATGTCCATGGAACCGGTGACCCCCTGAGTCGTGTAGTCGGTTGCGCGCACTTTACGACGGCCCGCTTCGGCGATCGTTGATCATCGGACTGACTGGGGAACCGGGGGCCCCGGCCGATCTACGATGCGACGGATGCACGTCACTCGCCCGACCGGCCAGTGCCGCACGACGCGGTGCACGCCATGGTGACCAACCGCGAGCGGTGGGAGGCCGAGTTCGGCAGCGCCACCCGACGCGACGTCGACACCACGACGATGTCGGGCATCCCGCTCGAGCCCGTCTACGGCCCCGACGGCGGCGAGTTCCCCGGTTCGTTCCCGTACACACGCGGCCCGTACGCGTCGATGTACCGGTCGAAGCTGTGGACGATGCGCATGTTCGCCGGGTTCGGCACTGCCGATGACACGAACCGCCGGTTCAAGGAGATCATCGCCGCCGGCGGTGACGGCCTGTCGACAGCGTTCGACATGCCGACGTTGCTCGGTCTCGACAGCGACCACCCGATGTCGCTCGGTGAGGTGGGGCGCTGCGGTGTCGCGGTCGACTCACTGGCCGACATGGAGGACCTCTACGCCGGTATCGACCTCGGCCGCATCACCACCTCGATGACGATCAACTCGCCTGCCGCAGTGGTGATGGCGATGTTCGTCGCCCAGGCCGAGAAGGCGGGCGTGCACCGCTCACGCCTCGGCGGCACACTGCAGAACGACATCCTCAAGGAGTACCAGGCGCAGAAGGAGTTCGTCTTCCCGCCACGGCCGTCGATGCGACTGGTACGGGACACCATCGCGTTCACTGCCGCTGAGATGCCGCGCTGGCACAGCGTCAGTATCAGCGGGTACCACATCCGCGAGGCAGGCAGCACCGCGGTCGAGGAGCTCGCGTTCACCCTCGCCAACGGGTTCGCCTACGTCGAGCTCGCGCTGCAGGCGGGGCTCCCAGTGGACTCGTTCGCGCCACGCCTCAGCTTCTTCTTCAACGCCCACATCGACTTCTTCGAGGAGATCGCCAAGTACCGCGCCGCACGGCGGCTGTGGGCACGGTGGATGCGCGACCGCTACGGCGCCACCCTCGAGCGGTCGATGCAGCTGCGGTTCCACACCCAGACCGCCGGAGTGTCGCTGACCGCGCAGCAGCTCGAGGTCAACATCGTCCGCACGGCCATCGAGGCACTGGCCGGAGTCCTCGGTGGCACACAGAGCCTGCACACCAACTCGATGGACGAGGCGCTGGCTCTGCCCACTGATCGGGCGGCTCGCATCGCGCTCCGCACGCAGCAGGTGATCGCCCACGAGACCAACGTGGCGCACGTGGCCGACCCCCTCGGCGGCTCGCACTTCGTCGAGGCCCTCACCGACGAGGTCGAGCGGCAGGCCGAGGAGCTGTTCGCCCACATCGACGGGCTCGGTGGAGGCTCAATGCTCGAGGGCGTCATCCGCGGCATCGAGGAGAACTGGTTCCAGGGCCGCATCGCCGACAGCGCGTTCGATCTCGAGCGCCGGTTCAACGCGGGGCGGCGCATCATCGTCGGCATCAACGCGTTCACCGAGGGCAACGACGAGCCCCAGCCGCCGCTGCTGCGCATCACCGGCGAGGACGAGTCCCGCCAGCGCCAGCGGCTCGCCGACGTCCGCACCCGACGTGACCATGCCGCCGCACAGGCGGCGCTCGCCCGAGTGGCGGTCGACGCTGCCGATCCGGAGGTCAACCTGATGCCGACCCTCATCGATGCAGTCAGGGCATACGCGACACTCGGTGAGGTGATGGCGGCCCTCGGCGACGTGTTCGGCCGCCACGTGGAGGTGCCGACGATATGAGTGCGCGCATCCTCGTCGCCAAGGTCGGCCTCGACGGGCACGACCGCGGCATCAAGGTCGTCGCCCGCATCCTGCGCGACGCCGGTCACGAGGTCATCTACACCGGGCTGTTCCAGACCCCCGAGACCGTGGCGTCGGCTGCTGTCGACGAGGACGTCGATCTCGTCGGCCTGTCGATGCTGTCGGGCGCACACATGACCCTCGCCCCACTGGTGGTGCACGAGCTGCGGGCCCGCGGCGCCGACATCCCCGTGATGGTCGGCGGCATCGTGCCCGATGCGGACGTGCCACTGCTGCTCGCCGACGGTGTCGCCGCAGTACTGACACCGGGCGCCACCGCCGATGAGATCGTCGCCGTGGTCGCCCGCTGCCTCACGGCGTCAGCGGACGGCTGAACACCGCGGGCGTCCCCACCGGGGGGTCACGGGCAGGTGGAGCCGGTGCGCGCGCTGCAGGTCTCGACGTCGACGAGCGTGCCGGCCGAGTACAGCGTCACCCAGTCGTCGCCGGGTCCCGCCTCGAACGCGCCACCACGAACGTCGACCGCGAAGTCGTTGCCGTCGCCACCGATGAACGTCCCGAGCCCCAGCGAGTCGCGCACCGAGTCCACGCCGACGCCGCCGTCGAACACACCGCCCTCGCCGTAGAAGACACCGACGTAGTCGTCGCCGTCACCGCCGCGAAACGTGCCGTCGGCGAGGACTTTCACCACATCTGCGCCGCCGCCACCGAGCACGACATCCCCGGCCTGGACATAGATCTCGTCGCCCGGCCGGACCGTCCCGATCTCGATCGCGTCGTCGTACGGACTGCCACACACCAGGTCCTTGCCGGCCGACATCAGGAAGGTGGGCTTCCCACTGGCACCGGTGAGGTCGACGACCCGAACGCTCGAGTCCTCTGATCCGTCGGCAGCAATCGACATCCACGTCCGCACGTCATCGAGCGACTCGCCGAGCGCCGATGCGCACCCGAGCGGCGAGTCGGTCGACTGCACGGCAGTGCCCTGCCGTTCGGCGCCGCACGAGCAGAGTGCCGCAGCGGCACCGAGCAGGACGAGGTGAGCAGACCACTTCATTGTGTGAACCTTTCGGGTGTTTCGTTGCCGAGGGCGAGGAGCGCATCACGTCGACCGGGCAGAGGGGCGTCGCTGTCGGCCACTCGGGGCACGACGGACGAGCGATTCCAGTCCGTCACGGGCAGGCGCTGTCGTCGAGCAGGGTGCACTGCTCGACGTTCT
>JBMSSR010000262.1:0-3521 GCA_049424465.1 Ilumatobacteraceae bacterium | reverse complement strand
CGCAGCAGGTCGAGCGCGGTGATGACGCTCATCTGACGCATCTGGTCGCGCACGCCGGGCAGTCGGGCTGTGTGCGTGTGCGTGGCCGGCTCGCCGTCCGGACCGGGCAGCACCACGGCGACGCACAGCGTGCCGACCGGCATGCCGTCCTGCTCGGTCGGCCCGGCCACCCCCGTCAGGGCCAGCGCGACGTCGCAGCCGAGCACGCGCCGTGCACCGTGCGCCATCGCCGCCGCTGCCGCCTCGCTGACGACGGGGCCCGGTGGCACGCCGAGCACCTCGAACTTCACCTCGCTCGCGTAGCTGACGACACCGCCACGGAAGACCTCGCTCGCCCCCGGCACGTTGGTGAGGCGTCCGGCGACCAGTCCCCCGGTCACCGACTCGGCCAGCCCCAGCGACAGCCCCTGCGCGCGCAGCAGGTCGAGCACGACCGACTCCATCGTCTGGTCGTCGACGCCGAAGACGAGTTCGCCGACGACGCTGCGGATCTCCCGGTCCCACTCGTCGAGCAGACCGGTTGCCGCCTCGAGGGTCGGTGCCTTCGCGGTGAGGCGCACCTTGATGCCCTCCCACCCGCTCGCATTGAACGCGAGGGTCGGATTGCGTGCCTCGTCGAGGCGCGCAATGACACCGTCGAGCCGCTCGTTGAGCCCACTCTCGCTCTCGCCCCAGGTGCGCAGCGTGCGACTTGCGATGACCGCCGACTCGCCGCTGCGCGCGAGCAGGTCGGGCAGCACGGCGCGCAGCACCATGTCCTTCATCTCGTGCGGCACACCCGGCACTGCGTACACCACCACCGACCGACCGTCGACGTCGACCGGGCAGATGAGGCCGGGGGCCGTGCCGCGCGTCTGCGGGATGACCGTTGCCCCGGCGGGCACCATCGCCTGGCGCAGGTTGTTGTCGGCCATGCGCCGGCCGCGCGCCTCGAACATCCGGCGGATCACGTCGCCGATGTCGTCGTGCAGCTCGAGCTCGACGCCCATCACCTCGGCGATGGCCTCGCGAGTCAGGTCGTCGTGTGTCGGCCCGAGACCGCCGCACACGATGACGGCATCCGCGTCGGCGAGCATCCGTCGCAACAGGGTGGTCATTCGACCGAGGTTGTCACCGACCTTTGCCTGGAACAGCGAGTCGATGCCGGCCGCCGCGAGCTGCTCGCCGATCCACTGGCTGTTCGTGTCGGTGATCTGGCCGAGCAGCAGCTCGGTGCCGATGGCCAGGACGTCGCACCGCATCGCGGACGTGCCTCAGCCCACTGCGGCAGCCGGCGCCGACCGCCGCGCACGCCACAGGTACTGCCCGCCGCTCACGAGCGTCAGCACGACCGACACCCACAGCACGCCCAGCCACAGCCACCGCCTGTCGGCCGTCGGCGGCAGGATGGCGAAGCCGACGGCGAACTGCTGCACGAACGTCTTCCACTTCGCGAGCTGGGTGGCCGGCACGCTGACACCCTTGGCACCGACGAACGTGCGGTACAGGCTGATGACGACCTCGCGCGCCGTGATGAGCACCACCGGCAGCAACGGGAACGCCCCGTTGTTCACGAGGAAGAACATCGCGCCGAGCACCAGCACCTTGTCGGCGAGCGGGTCGAGGAAGGCGCCGAGGTTGGTGGCGCCGTGGCGACGGGCGAGGTGGCCGTCGATGCCGTCGCTGAGGCACAGCACGAACCAGAGCGCAAACGCACCCCAGTGACCGCCCGGCTCGGCCGGGATGAGCACGAACACCACCGGCGCGATGAGCACGCGCAGCACCGTGACGAGGTTCGCCCAGGTCTTGATGGCGGTGGGGTCGACGGGCATCAGAGCGAGTCTGCCACGAGGTCGGGGCCGAGGGCATCGACCACCCGCACCTCGTGGAACTCGCCGACGGCGAGGTGCTCGGGAACCTCGACGACTCCGTCGATCTCGGGCGCCTCGCGCGTCCCGCGGGCCGTGCCGGGCTCGTCGACGAGCACGCGCACGGTCTCACCGATGAGCGCGTCTCGGCGGGCTGCGGTGATCGAGTCCTGCATCTCGCGCAGCTCGGCGAGCCGCTCGTCGACGAGTGACCGGTCGACCTGGCCGTCGAGTGTCGCCGCGTGGGTGCCGTCCTCGGCGCTGTACCCGAAGAACCCGCACCAGTCGAGCTGCGCGGCCTCGACGAACGCGAGCAACTCGTCATGGTCGGCCTCGGTCTCACCCGGGTACCCGACGATGAAGTTGCTGCGGAACGCCGCCGAGGCGTCGCGACGACGGATGTCGGCGATGCGGTCGAGGAATCGCTGTCCGTCACCCCACCGGCGCATGCGACGCAGCAGCGGCTTGCTGACGTGCTGCAGGGACAGATCGAAATACGGCACACCGGTCTCGCAGATCGCGTCGATCAACTCGTCGCTCAGGTCGCTCGGGTACAGATACAGCAGACGGGTCCAGTCGGCCACCGCGGCAACGGCGCGCACCAGCGGCACGATCGCACCGGCACCCAGTTCGTCGGGTCGGTCCTTGCCGTAGCTGGCGAGGTCCTGCGCGACCAGCACCACTTCGCGCACCTGCAACTGCTCGACCTCGGCGAGGATCGACGCCACGTCGCGGCTGCGCTGCGGGCCACGGAACGACGGGATCGCACAGAACCCACACGTGCGGTCGCAGCCCTCGGCGATCTTCACGTACGCCCACGGCGACGTCGAGCGCGGCCTCGGCAGGTTGAGCAGGTCGAGCGTGGGCACCGTAGTGACGGGAATGCTCGTCCGTCCGCCGGGTTTGGCGCCCAACGCCACCGGTACGCCGAAGCCGGCCACCTGGTCCACCTCGGGCAGCGCTGCAGCGAGCTCGTCGCCGTAGCGCTCGGCCATACAGCCGGTCACCACCAGTCGCGCACCCTCACGGCGCCGGTCCTCGAGGGCGAGGATCGTGTCGATCGACTCGCGACGGGCCTCGTCGATGAAGGCACACGTGTTGACGACGACGAGGTCGGCGTCCTCGGGCTCGTTCGTCGGCACCATGCCATCGGCCAGCAGCGTGCCCACCAGCTTGTCGCTGTCGACCTGGTTCTTGGGGCAGCCGAGGGTCTCGACGTAGAAGCGCTGTGCCACGACTGTCGAGGCTACCGACCCAGCGTCGCCGGAGTGCCGGACCGTCGAGACGGCCGCACGCGAACGCGCTACTCGTGAGCGAGTCGCAGTCCGCGGTGCGGCCAGCGCGCGTGCTGCAGGGTGCCGAACGCCGAGCAGGTGATGTAGGCGTCGCGGTACTCGCCGCTGCCGTCGCGATCGCCGAAGCAGATGTTGGTGGTGAGCAGGTCGCCGGTGGGCAGGTGCCACGACGAGCCGTCGGCCGGGTCGATCACCGTGATGCCGCCGTTGAGCAACGTGGCGACGCAGACGTGCCCCTCGCCGTCGACGGCGAGCGAGTCGAGCAACTGGTGGCCGGGCAGACCGGCGAGGCACACCGACGGGTCGAGCGGCATCGCCGGCGCGCGCCGACCCGGGGCCTCGACGGTGCGGCGCATCACGCGTCCGGTGTTGGTCTCGG
>JBMSSR010000261.1:0-3535 GCA_049424465.1 Ilumatobacteraceae bacterium | reverse complement strand
TCGGTGAAGGCGATGCCGAGGAACATGGTGGTACGCACCATGCCGGCGGCCTCGGGCTGGCGGGCCATGGCCTCGACCGACTTACCGACGAGGTACCCGATGCCGATGCCGGGGCCGATGGCCGCGAGGCCATAGGCGAAACCGGCCGAGCCGGCAGCCGCAGCGGCCTTGGCCTCGTCACCGGTGAGGGCAGCAGCGAGAGTGGCGAAAGCTTCCATTGTTGTGTGCTTCTCCTGTGAGTGTTCTGGGTTGTGGAGATCGTGGACCGGGCGCTGGGATCAGTGCTCGGGGTGGGCCGCGCCGCCGATGTACACGGCGGTGAGGATCGTGAAGATGTACGCCTGCAGGAATGCGACCAGCACCTCGAACGCGGTGAGGAAGATCAGCATGAACATGGGCAGGATCGCCATCGGCTTGAGCAGGAACACCTTCGTCTCGGCGGTCACCAGCGAGTTGGTGAGCAGGGCGAAGGTGACGAGCAGGATGTGCCCGGCGAGCATGTTGGCGAACAGTCGCACGGTCAGCGAGAACGGGCGCACGATGATGTTCGAGATGAACTCGATGATGCCCACGAGCGGCTTCAGCGCCACCGGCACGCCGGGGGGCCACAGCGTGTGGCCGAGATAGGCGAGGCCCTGGTGCTTGAGGCCGACGCCGTTGTAGATGACCCACACCAGCACCGACAGGAACATCGGGATGGCCATGCGGGCCGTGGCGGGCATCTGCAGGATCGGGATGATGCCCGGTGCGTTGCAGAGGTAGATGAAGATGAACAGGCTGAGCAGGAACGGTGTCCAGCCCATGCCGTCCTTGCCCATCGTCTGCATGACGATGCCGTTCTCGATGAACTCGACCGACGTCTCGGCGAGGTTGCGCACACCCTTGGGCGCCACGTGCGGGTCCTTGTTGCCGGCGAGGAGGAACACCACCGTGCCGATGACGGCCGCAGCGACCGCGATGAGCGCGATCTTGTTGAACGTCGGGAAGATGTCCTGCCAGCGCAGGATCGAGTTGATCTCTGGGAACGAGAACGATTCGGCGATCACGGTGGGTGTCCTGTCGGTTCCTGTCGGTCGTTACTGTCGGTCTGGCTTGAGGCCCGGGTGGGCCAATGAGATGGCGACGTACTTCAGCTCCCACAGCAGGAGTCCGAGGTGCGTCACGATGATGGTCGCTCCGAGGGCCGGAAGTGAAATCCACGTCGCGTTGCGGACGAGCAGCACCGCGACGAAGATCAGCCCGAGTCGGGCAAGATAGCCGAAGAGCACGCCCCCCATCATCAATCCGAGGCTGATGCGTGCCGTGCCGGCCACGATCGCGGCGGCGAGGGCGAAATTCACCAGCACCACGGCGATCGCGTAGAGCGCGCTCCACGCCCCGTCGGCGCCCCAGATGAGGGCACACACGGCGACGAGCACGGGCGAGACCATCAGGCCGCGGCGCACCATGTCCTTGCTGACGCCGACCTCGGGAGCCGGGCCGGCGACGGGACCCATCGAGAGCACGGGCTCGGACGTGTTCATGCCGTGGCCCTGCCGGAGGGCGAGTCGGGAGTGGGCTCGAACGGGGTGCTGCCCGCTGCTGCGGCGCGGTGCGCCGGATTGATCTGTCGCCCGCGGCGCTCGGCCTCGAGCGCCTCCATGTCGGCCTTGTACCGGTAGTACATCGAGACGAACTGCCCCACCACCGAGAAGATCACGAGCCCGATCGCCACGCCGGGCCATGTGCCGAGCCAGTGGTCGATGAGCGCACCGATGCCGAGGAACACGAGCATCACCAACGCAAAATCGAAGCCGCGACCCATGGTCTGGCCCGTCGCGGGCGTGGTGGGGACGGCGAGGCGCCGGATGGGCGTGAGTTTCACAGTGCGTGGTGGAGGAGTGTCGGCGAGTCGGTGCAAACGCTGAGTGCGCCCACCACCGGAATGGCGACTTTGTGAACGCAGGAACAAACTAGCCGACCGCGGACCGGTCGCGGCAAGACGGACGGCCAACTGGCCGGCGATCGCAGGCCGAGTGGACTCAGCTGCGCCGACGGCGGATCTGCGGGTGCAGCACCGTGTACAGCAGCAGGCCCAGCATCGCCGCACCGACGGGCACGTAGCCGACCCCGCTCCCCGTGTACACCGGGTACAGCACGAACGCCGAGAGCAGGCCGGTCCACCCCCACAGGATGAGCACACTGCGGCGCTGGCCGTGGCCCATCTCCATCAGCCGGTGGTGGAGATGCCCCTTGTCGGCCGACGCCACACCCTGGCGCTTGGCGGCGCGGCGGATGATCGCGAACAGCGTGTCGAGGATGGGCACGCCGAGGATGAACAGCGGGATGAACAGCGGGGCGAGGAAGAAGTACGTCTGGCCCACGAACCGCTGCGTGTTCGGGTCGGCCCGGCCGCCGACGACCGACGTGCTGACGGCCATCAGCAACCCGAGCAGCAGCGCTCCCCCGTCGCCCATGAAGACCCGCGCCGGGTTGAAGTTGTGCGGCAGGAAGCCGAGGCAGATGCCGACCGTCACGACGGCGACGAGTGGGCCGACGTTGGGCATCGTCAGCGCCCCGATCGCCGGGTCGACGAGGCGCTGGCTGTACAGGAAGAAGGCACCCGCCCCGATCGCGACGATGCCCGCAGCGAGGCCGTCGAGACCGTCGATGAGGTTGATGGCGTTGGTCATGCCGAGCAGCCACACGACCGTGATGAGCGGCACCCAGTCGTTGCTCAGCAGGTAGACGTCGAGGAACGGCACGCGGAAGAAGAACATCGTGACGCCGAAGTACACGAGTGCGACGGCGACCACGACCGTGCCGACCACTTTCGCCGGCGCGGAGATCTCGCGCACGTCGTCGACGAACCCGACGAGGAACATCAACGCGGCGGCGATGACCACGCCGACCGGTTCGCTGTTGCGCGAGAACAACTCGTCGAACGACCCCATCGACCAGGCCACCACGAACGCTGCGGCGAAGCCGGCGAACATGGCCATGCCGCCCACATCGGGCGTGGTGACCGTGTGTACCCGCCGCGCGTCGGGCTCGACCACCCAGCCGCGTCGACGCGCCAGCCGGATGACGAGCGGCGTCGTGGCGAACGTGACCACGGCGGCCACGAGACCGACGAGGAGGTAGGCGCCGAGCGAGGGCATCACGACGGCATCACGCGCCGATCGTACGACGCAGGTGGCACCCGCGGCCGACCACAACGGTCACGGCGTGCGGATCAGTACGCCGGGAAGCGGGCGCACAGCGCCGCGACCTCGTCACGGGCGGCGGCGACCACCGCCGGCTCGGCACGGTGGCGCAGGATGCGGGTCATCAGCTCGGCGATCTCGGCCATCTGGGGCTCCTTCATGCCCTGGGTCGTCACCGACGGCGTGCCGATGCGCACACCCGACGTGACGAAGGGGCTGCGCGGGTCGTCGGGCACGTTGTTCTTGTTCAGCGTGATGCCGCCCTCGTCGAGCACCGCCTGGGCCTCCTTGCCGGTGAGGTCGGCATCGAACGGGCGCAGGTCGACCACCATCAGGTGGATGTCGGTGCC
>JBMSSR010000260.1:0-3555 GCA_049424465.1 Ilumatobacteraceae bacterium | reverse complement strand
CCGACCCCGACACCGAGGGACCCTCCGCCCGTCGGTTCAGCAGTCGACGCAGCGGCGACGCGATTGACGGCGGCGAGGCCCGGCCCGATGGCTGCGGCGGCATCGGCCGCCACCAGTGCTGCCATCGCCGCATCACCACCGAAGTAGCGCGACGGGCCGCGTGACGCGAACACCAACGTGCCCGGCTCGGTGCACTCGAGGCGCGGCACGCGCTCGGCCACGGCGCGCACCACCCGCTCGAAGGCACGTGCATCGCGATCGGGGTGGTGCGTCTCGAGCCGCACGTGCGGGCAGCGCGACTGTGCCTCGCGACGTCGCATGCCCACCTCGACGCCCGCGTCGCCAGCGACGCGCGACCGCGCCACCACGCGCATCGCGTGCAGCACCGCGACGGCCTCGTCGGGCTCGGCACCCGCCGCCACCACCGACCAGTGCGGGCACCACAGCACGGCGAGCCGCGGCGGCCCACCCGCAGCAGACCCGCGCCGGCTCATCCGGCGCTGCGCCACACCGGCGCATCGTCGACCATCTCGACGACTCCCCCGTCGGTTCCCCGATCGACGGGCTCGCCACCCGTCATGCCCATCGTGTCGACAGCCGCGTCACCGGACAGCCGTGCGACCGGTGCGCCGGGCGCCACCTGCTCGCCACCACCCGTTGCCGACGGCAGCCACAGTGCAGCGTGGCGGTGGCGCGGCACACGACGGCCCGACAGGCGCACCGTGGCCCGCCGCTCGCGTGCCACCCCGTGACCAGCGTCGAGGCCGCGCCACTCGGCATCGGTGACATCGAGGTGCAGGTCGGCGCCGAACACCGGTACGTCGATGGCCACCAGCACCACGCCGCGCGCCGCAGCCCTGGCCAGCACACGGCGCACCACCGCCGGCGGGACCTGGGCGAGCGCCGGGCCCACCACCACCATCTCGAACCCGTCGACCGCCGCCGCCAGCACCTCGGGCCACGGCAGAGCACCAGTCCCTGCGCCACCCGTACCCGTCGCGCCGCCGGCACCGTCACCAACTGCACCGTCACCACCGGCCGCCACGCACACCACCCGCTCGAGCACCACACCCGCCTCGGCGAGGGCGGCCAGCCCCATCTCGGGCAGGCCCAGCACAGCGGTCCACGACCCGGCCACCGAGGCCGCCGACACCACGGCCGCAGCCAGCGTCACCGCCGCCCGCCCCTCGCAGGCCACCACCGCCCCGCCGCGCAGGCTCGCTGCGGGCAGCAACGGTGCCAGCGCCCCGCACACCGGCAGGGTCCGCGGCACCGGGACGTCGCCCACCGTGACGCCGGGCATCGTCCGGTTCGGCGGGGGACGGTCGTCGTGACGACGGGTGGTGAGCACACGGCGGTCGGCCATGTGGCGAAGTGTATCGAACACCTGTACGATGCTGAGACCGGCCGTGACGGGTCAGGTGGTGGGGCGATTGCTGCCCGCCGCATCACCGCCCGTCACTGCCGGCAGACCACGGACGTCGACGGGTGACCCACGCAGTCCGCAGTGTCAGTCCGCGGTCGGGGCGGTCGTCAGGCGCTGTCTGCGGCCGAGGCCGGGCCGCCACGCAGCAGCGTCGCCGCGAACTCGCGGGCAGACGGCGCCCACCAGTCGGCACCGAGGGCCTGCGCATGCTCGGCATCGCGGATCGCGGCGCCGCCCACTGCGATCGCCACCGACGTCCCTGCCAGCGCCTCGCGCAGTGCGCCGATCAGTTCGCCCGCCGACTCGAGGGAGTCGACGTGGGTGACCGACACGCCCACCGCCGAGAGGTCGTCGGTCGACAGCGCCGAGCGCACGAACGAGTCGGTCGGCATGTCGGCACCGAGGTCGGAGACCTCCCAGCCCTCACCGCGCAGCAGGTCGGCCAGCAGCGCGATCGGCAGCGAGTGCCGCTCGCCGGCCGGTGCGCCGATGATGACGGTGCCGCGGGTGCGGCCACGCCGGGCGAACCGGGGGCCGAGGCGCCCGATCAGCCGGAATGCGATGCCGGTCGCGCGATGCTCGATCGACACGTCGAGCTCGCCGGCGACCCAGCGCTCGCCGATGGACTGCATGGCAGGCGTGAGGACGTCGAGATACACCTCGTCGAGGCTGGCCCCCGAGGACAGGGCCATCTCGACCACGCCCCAGGCACCGTGGCCGTCACCGGCGACCAGTCGAGCCTCCAGCCGTTCGGCCCACGGCGCCTTGCGGCGGCGGGACTCGCCGGGCGACGAGTCGGCAGTCGCGCCGCCGTTGCCGGAGCGGAATGCGTCGAGATCGGCCACGGTCACCCGCCACGTGCCACCGACCTTGCTCGCGGGCAGCACGCCATGACGCACGTACCGATACGCGGTCATGTAGTGCACGCCGAGGGTGTCGGCGGCTTCCTGGAGGGTGAGGAATTCGTCGGACACTGCTCCGAACGGTAGACCCCTCCGGGCCGATCGTCCCAACGGAGCCCAGTGTTTTTCGGCGTGTGACCGATACCTCAGACGGCCGGCCCGGCCGGGTTCAGTGGGTGGCGCGCCACTTCTCGAGCGCGGCCCGGCTGCGCTCGACGAGGTGCGGCGGCACGCGCTGCAGGTACACCGAGTCCCCGCCACCGCCCTCGGTGACCGCGGCGGCGACTGCCGGCGCATCGGCGGCGACGACGTCGTCGAACGTCGGCGGCTCCATGCCCGGCTTCCAGTACTGGTACAGGTCGCGCACCACCACGTCCAGGCCGCTGCCGTCGAACCCCTTGCGCAGGTCGACCGTCACGATGTTGCCGAACACGTGCACGGCGTCGACCTGGCCCGTGGCCAGCAGGTTGCGGGCCAGGGCTGCGGACGGCTTGGCGCCGACCACGTCGGCGCCAGAGTGGAACGTCTCGTGGCCCATGCCCGTGAGGTTGCAGTTGGCCTCGAAGCGCAGCACGCCCGGCCGGCGGCTCGGGGTGGCGACGACGGTGATCTGCTGACCCATGAGTGCCGATGGTAGCGGTCGGTGGGTGCCGCGGCCGTCTCCGCCGAGCGGGGCACCTGCGACCCCAGCAGGTCAGCTGAAGGCGTCGATCATCGCCGTGACATCACCCAGCGGGTACAGGATCGGGCACGTGCAGCCGTTGTCGATGTACTGCTGCACCTTGGCCCGCGCCTCGGCCGGCGTCCCGCTGGCGGTGAGCATCTGCACGATCTCGTCGGGCACCAGCTTGCTGGCCGCCACCACCTGGTCGTGGGTGGCCGGCCACGTCAGCACCTCACCCACCCGGTCGAGCAGCGACTGGGGCACGCCCGAGGCCTTCATGATGTGCGGCTGCTGGCCGAGGTACTGCGTGACCATCAGCCGGGCCATGTCGAGCGCGGTGTCACGGTCCTCGTGCACGCTGCACACCACCAGCTGCGGGCGGTCGATGTCGTCGAGGCTGCGACCGGCCCGCGCCGCCCCGCGCTCGAGCGCCTCGAGCGCCTGCTGGTTGTAGTCGGGCGACACGAGATAGTTGAGCACCGCGCCATCGGCGATCTCGCCGGTCAGCTCCATCATCTGCATGCCGGTGGCACCGATGTAGATCGGCACGTCCTTGGGGCGAC
>JBMSSR010000259.1:0-3601 GCA_049424465.1 Ilumatobacteraceae bacterium | reverse complement strand
CCGCGGGGGCGCCGCCGCCTGCTGCGAGCAGGTCGGCGAGCACGGCCTTCGCCTGCGTCGCGGTGAGCGCACCGTCGACCTCGAGGCGCGTCAGCGCGGCGAGGTCGGCCGCCGGCACGCTGGGCTCGGCTGACTGCTCGGCGAACGCCTCCTTGACGTGCACCAACGCACGTCCCGGGTCGCCACCAGCCGCACCCACGGCGAGCACGTAGTCGTCCTGACCGCGCTCGACCACGCTGGCCACCGCCTCGCCGGCGATCTCCGCGCCCGTTGCCTGCGCGAGTCGCGCACGTCGCGCTGCGGGCAGCATCGGCAGCGAGGCGCGGACCTCGTCGACCCACTTCGCGGACGGCGCAATGGGCACGAGGTCGGGCTCGAGGAAGTAGCGATAGTCGTCGGCATCTTCCTTGGTGCGCAGCGTGTGCGTGCGGCCGTCCGCCTCGTCCCAGTGGCGGGTCTGCTGCAGCACGCGATCGCCGCTCTCGATGAGGTCGATCTGGCGACGTGCCTCGTAGTCGATGGCGCGTCCCAGCGAGCGCACGCTGTTGACGTTCTTGATCTCGCAACGGGTACCGAGCGGCGTCCCGGGCTTGTGCACGCTGACGTTCGCGTCGACGCGCATCGAGCCCTCCTCCATCTTGGCGTCGCTGGCACCGATGGCGACGAGGATGCCGCGGAGTTCGTTGACGTATGCGCGCGCGTCGTCGGCGCTGCGGATGTCGGGGCGGCTGACGATCTCGACGAGCGGCACGCCTGCGCGGTTGAGGTCGATGAGCGAGTAGTCGGCACCGTGCACCCGGCCGCTCTGCCCCACGTGCGTGCTCTTGCCCGCGTCCTCCTCCATGTGGGCGCGCTCGATCCCGACGCGCACGCCGTTGGGCAGGTCGAGCCACCCGTCGACGTTGAGTGGCTGGTCGTACTGGCTGACCTGATACGCCTTGGGCATGTCGGGGTAGAAGTAGTTCTTGCGGTGGAACGTGCACGGCTGCACGCTGCAGTTGAGGGCCAGGCCGATTCGCA
The DNA here is from genome assembly GCA_049424465.1 of Ilumatobacteraceae bacterium. Classification (GTDB taxonomy): domain Bacteria; phylum Actinomycetota; class Acidimicrobiia; order Acidimicrobiales; family Ilumatobacteraceae; genus UBA668. Next base: position 2,581 of record JBMSSR010000259.1, on the reverse strand, counting down.
TCGCCAGTTCGACGGCGTGCTCGTTCAACACGGGCAGCGCGCCCGGCAGGCCCAGCGTGACGGGGTCGATGTTGGTGTTGGGGTCGTCGCCGAACCGGTTGGGGCTGGCGCTGAACAGCTTGGTGGCGGTCGCCAGCTCGACGTGCACCTCGAGCCCCACCACGAGGTGCCAGTCACCGGGTAGGCCGTCGTAGGCGCTCATCGCGCACCACCCTTCATCGCTGCCTCGAGCAGTGCCGCCGCCCTGAACATCACCGGCTCGCGCAGCGTGCCGGCGAGTACCTGCACACCGACCGGCAGCCCGCCCGCCCCGGTCCCGAACGGCACGCTCATGCCCGGGTGACCGGCGAGGTTGGTGGGGATGGTGTACGTGTCGCAGAGGTACATGGCGAGCGGGTTGTCGCCCTTCGAGCCGAACTCGAACGCAACGCTGGGGGGCGCCGGGGTGAGCAGCACGTCGGCCGACGAGTACGCACGCTCGAAGTCGTCGTGGATGAGGCGACGAACCTTGAGGGCCTTGCCGTAGTACGCGTCGTAGTACCCCGCGCTGAGTGCGTACGTGCCGAGCATGATGCGCCGCTTGACCTCGTCGCCGAATCCGGCCGTCCGCGTCGCGGTGAACATCGAGTTGGTGTCGGCCGCCTCGACGCGCAGCCCGTACCGGACGCCGTCGTACCGGGCGAGGTTGCTGCTCGCCTCGGCGGGGGCGATCAGGTAGTACGCGGTGAGGCCGAACGAGAACGCCGGCACCTGTACGTCGACGATCGTCGCGCCGCTGGCGCGCAACGTGTCGAACGCGACCTCGAGGCGCTCCTGCACGTCGGGGTCGGCACCCTCGGGCAGATCGGTGATGCGGCCCACCCGCAGCCCCTCACCGCCGTGCTCGAGTGCGTGCGCCACGGCGTCGCGCAGTGACGGCCGCTCGCCAGGGATGCTCGTGCTGTCGGCAGCATCGTGACCTCCGATGACGTCCAGGAGAAGTGCTGCATCGTCGACGGTGTGCGCGAATGGACCGATCTGGTCGAGACTGCTCGCGAACGCGACCAGCCCGTAGCGGCTGACGTAGCCGTAGGTGGGCTTGACGCCGACGACACCGCACAGGGCGGCCGGTTGGCGGATCGAGCCACCCGTGTCGCTGCCGAGGCTGAGTCGGCTGAAGCCCGCAGCGACCGCTGCCGCGCTGCCGCCGCTGCTGCCACCGGGCACGCGCCCGAGGTCGTGCGGGTTGCGCGTCGGGCCGAACGCCGAGTTCTCGGTGCTCGACCCCATCGCGAACTCGTCGAGGTTGGTCTTGCCCACGACGATGGCGCCGGCTGCGCGCAGCGACTGCACCACCGTCGCGTCGTACGGCGGCAACCAGCCCTCGAGGATGCGCGACGAGCAGGTCGTGGGGATGCCCCGCGTGCACATGTTGTCCTTGAGCGCGACGGTCACACCCGCCAGCGGACCCGGGTCGGCACCTGACGCGACGCGGGCGTCGATGACCGCCGCCTGGGCACGCGCCTCGTCGACGAGCAGATGGTTGAACGCGTGCACATCGGCCTCTCGCGCCGCAATGCGGGCGAGGTCGGCCTCGACGACGTCGGCGGCCTTCAGCGAGCCGGCGCGGACCCCGTCGGCCACCGCGGCGGCCGGCATGTCGAGTGCGATGTCGGCGGACATCAGCCCTCCAGCCCGATGATGGGCGGCACACGGAAACGGCCGTCCTCGGCGACGGGGGCGGCGGCCATGACCTCACCGTGGTCGACACCGGGGCGCACCACGTCGGGGCGGAAGACGTTGACCAGCGGATAGGGCTGGGTCATCGGCTCGACGGCCGACAGGTCGAGGGCGTCGATGTCGGCGAAGTGGTCGAGCATGCCGCCCAATTGGTCGGTCATCCGGTCGAGTTGCTCGGGCGTGAGCTCGAGCCGGGCCAGCCTCGCCACCTTGGCGATGTCGGCGGCGGTGATGCGTTCTGACACGGGGCCGGATTCTACGGGCGCTGATCCGCCTCGGGCTGCTCGGCGGGGGGCTCGGCAGCAGACCCGGCGGGCTGGCCGACATGGTGGTCGACGAGATGCTCGATCAACTGCTCGACGTATGGTCCGCGCCGAACGCGGTCGACGACGAGGAACCCGACCGCCAGGCCGAACGCGACGATGGCCGTCCACTGGTTGAGCCGCAGCCCACCCGAGTCGAGCGCCGAGTCGATGCGCAGGCTCTCGACGAGGAACCGGCCCACCGAGTAGCCCGCCACGTAGACGGCGAGCAGCCGCCCGGGCCGCATCGAGCGCCGACGCGACAGCTGCAGCAGCGCCACACACAACCCGACGTTCCACAGCGACTCGTAGAGGAATGTCGGGTGGAACAGCACGTCGGGGTTGTCGCGGTACTGCAGCGGGATCCGCGAGTAGTCGACCTCGAGGCCCCACGGCAGCGTGGTGGGGCGTCCGAACAGTTCCTGGTTGAACCAGTTGCCCCACCGGCCGATGGCCTGTGCGAGCGGGATGGCGGGCGCGGCCGCGTCGAGCACGTACGGCACCGACACCTTGAGGCGGCGGGCCGTCGCCGCGGCGACGAGCGCGCCGAGCAACAGACC
>JBMSSR010000258.1:0-3624 GCA_049424465.1 Ilumatobacteraceae bacterium | reverse complement strand
TGCGTCGGTGCCGGTGGCATGGTTCGATCCGGCGACCGCGCCGCGTTGGGCTGCCGGCGACGAGGTGTACGTGGTGGGTGAGGCCCGCCGACGGTTCTTCCGCAGCGCCGCGGGCACGCAGAGCCGCACCGAGGTGGTGGCAGCCGAGGTGATCGCCGCGACGCAGCGACAGCGTGTCCGGCGCTCGATCGACCGCGTGGCGACGAGGCTGGGGGAGGGATCGGCGACCGCACTACGATCGACATGATCCCGCTGCCGCGGAGCCGAAAGGACTTCAGATGAACGCTGACATGCTCGCCCGAGTGCGCAACGACGATGGGTTCATCGCCGCCCTCGACCAGAGTGGCGGGAGCACCCCCAAGGCGCTGCAGCTCTACGGCGTCGAGCCGTCGTCGTACTCGGGTGACGACGAGATGTTCGCCGCAATGCACGCGATGCGGGCGCGGATGATGACGAGCCCCGCCTTCGACTCGCGGCGTGTGCTCGGGGCCATCCTGTTCGAGGGCACGATGGACCGGCAGGTCGAGGGTCGCGGCAGTGCGGAGTACCTGTGGGAGGTCAAGCGGGTCGTGCCGTTCCTCAAGGTCGACAAGGGACTCGCCGACGAGGCGAGCGGCGTGCAGGTGATGAAGCCGATGCCCGAGCTCGATGCGCTGCTGGGCCGCGCGCGTCAGCACGGAGTGTTCGGCACCAAGATGCGTTCGGTCATCAAGCTCGGCGACGCGGTCGGCATCGACGCCGTCGTCGCCCAGCAGTTCGAGGTCGGCCGCCAGATCCTCGCGGCCGGTCTGGTACCGATCATCGAGCCCGAGGTCGACATCAACAGCCCGCAGAAGGCCGAGGCCGAGGCACTGCTGAAGGCCTCACTGGTGCGCCACCTGGACGAACATCCCGCTGATCAGCCGGTGATGCTCAAACTGACGCTGCCCACCACCGACGACTTCTACCGCGACCTCGTGGACCACCCGGCGGTGTTGCGCGTGGTCGCGCTGTCGGGCGGGTACAGCCGCGACGACGCAAACGCCCGGTTGAGCCGCAACCATGGCATGATCGCCAGCTTCTCGCGGGCGCTCACCGAGGGGCTCTTCGCCCAGCAGAGCGACGAGGACTTCAACCGGGTCCTCGACGCGACGATCCAGTCGATCTTCGAGGCCTCGCGCACCTGAGGGTGACGGGCCGGTCAGTCGATCGGCCGGATCACCAGACCAGTCCGCAGCTTCGGCGTGAAGAAGGTCGACTTCGGCGGCATCAGCAGTCGTTCGTCGGCGGTTCGGCGGATCTCGTCGATGCCGGTCGGACGGATGAGGACGGCCGCGTCGGCGCGTCCGCTGGTCACGAGCCGTCGCACCTCGTCGATGCCGTGCTGGTATGTCACGTCGACCTCGAGGCCGTCGAGCGCGTGCTCGAGGAGCGCGCCGTCGAGGTCGCGTACCCCCGCGAACGCCGCTGGGCGAGGCGTGAGCCACGTGCCCGTGCCGTCCGGGTGCACGAGGCACAGGGCGCCCCGGCGGCGCAGCTCGCCGGCGACGGTGGCATCGACTGGTCCGGCGGGCGCGAGGTCGAACGAGCGGGAGAGGTGCTCGAGGATCGTCGATGCCGGCAGCCCTGAATACAGACGGTGGATGGCGTCGATCGAGAGCTGGTCCTCGACGAGCTCGGCGACGTAGGTGAGGGTCAGCGCTGCACCGCCGGCGTCGCCGTGCGCAGCGCGCTGCTCGTCGCGGTAGGTGCGGCTGATCGCGTAGCGGTGGTGGCCGTCCGCGATGAGCACCGGATTCGCCGACACGGCGCGGCGGATGGCCTCGACCCGGGCGGGGTCGGCGACGCGTTCGACGGTGTGCACGACGCCGTGCTCGTCGCGGCATTCGCCGAGTGGCTCGCCGGGCTCGTCGAGCACGGCGGTGAGACCGGCCGTCAGTGACAGGCCCCACACCGGCGACAGGTTGCTGTGCGTGGCCCGGGTGAGGTCGAGTCGGTCGGTCTTGGCCTTCGGTGTCGTCCGCTCGTGGGGCAGCACACCGCCGGCGCCCTCGTCGACGACCTCGAGTGCTCCGAGCACACCGACCGTACGTCGCGGTGTGCCGGTGGCGTCGGTGAACCGCATCCGATAGAGCGTGAACGACGGCGACCGGTCACGGACCAGGACGCCCTGGTCGATCCACGACGCGAGCAGCGCTGCGGCACTCGTGTAGCGGTCGGGCCCGTCGGCGTCGAGTGGGACATCGACGTGGACGATGTTCGTGGGGTGGCGCGCGCGGAGTCGCTCGATGTCGTCGTCGCTGAGCACGTCGTACGGCGGGGCTGCGACGAGATCGAGCGGCAACGTGGCGGCGTAGCGGAGTGCGGTGAAGGGTTCGAACCGGGGCACCCGGACAGGTTGGCACCTCCGATGGTTACAGTGCGAGCGTGTACCCGGTGTTGTGTGATCTCGACGGCGTGGTATGGCTGGCTCACCGGCCGATTCCGGGCGCTGCTGAGGCGGTTGCGCACCTGCGTTCGGCCGGTCATCGCGTCCTCTTCGTGACCAACAACTCGTCGGCACGGATCGAGGAGCAGGAGCAGTACCTCGCCGCGATCGGTATTCCCGCAGAGGGCGATGTGCTGACGAGCGCCCAAGCAGGTGCACTGCTCGTCGAACCCGGGAGCACGGCGCTCGTCTGCGCGGCTGACGGCGTCGTGCAGGCACTCGAGCGTCGTGGCGTGCACGTCCTCGATCCCGCCTCGGTGGGTCCCACGGGCGACGTACCCGATGTCGTGGTCGTCGGGTGGCACCGGACGTTCGACTTCGACGGTCTGGCCCGTGCCTCGACCGCAGTGCGCCGTGGGGCGCGCCTCGTGGCGACCAATGACGACGCGACGTACCCGACGCCGGACGGGCAGATTCCCGGTGGGGGCGCGATCCTCGCTGCCGTCGAGACCGCGTCCGGGACGTCGGCGACGATCGCCGGCAAGCCGTACGAGCCGATGGCTGCACTGGTGCGGGCCGAGCTGGGTGCCGCATGGTCGTCGGACGCCGTGATGGTGGGAGACCGACCGTCGACGGACGGGCGCTTTGCACGTCAGCTCGGCTGTCGCTACGCACAGGTGTGGAGCGGTGTGACGCCTCGGCAGACCGCAGTCGATCCGGTGCCTGACCTGACAGCTGACGACCTTGCCGGCATCGTCCACCTGCTCACCGGCGGGACGGTGTTACCAGCGGGTAACCATCGTTAGGCTGTGCGCATGACGACACATCCCATCCTCAAGCGTCTGCTCGACACCGGCATCCACTTCGGCGAGATGTCGCAGGAGCAGGCGGAGAAGCTGGTGAAGGAGTTCGTGAAGGCGGGCCAGGCAAAGCGCAAGGACAGCGAGTTGCTGGTGCAGCAGATGGTGGCGCGTGGTCGCACTGCCAGCGAGCATCTTCTCGCCGCCGTGCAGGCAGAGATCGCCCGCCAGCTGGCGCGGGTCGACGGACGCCTCGACGACATGGAGCATCGGGTCGAGCAGATCGCCGACCGTCTCGGCCTTCCGTCACAGGTGAAGAAGGCGGCCTCGTCGGCCGCCGGTGCAGCGAAGAAGGCCGCCGGCTCGGCACGTCCGACTCCGTCGGCCACGGCGACCACGGCCTCCACCACGAAGGCC
>JBMSSR010000257.1:0-3625 GCA_049424465.1 Ilumatobacteraceae bacterium | reverse complement strand
CCGATCTCGCCGATCATGATGATGGCGTGGGTCTCGGGGTCGGCCTGGAACTCGCGCAGGCAGTCGATGAAGTTGGTGCCGGGCACAGGGTCGCCTCCGATGCCGACGCAGGTGCTGACGCCGATACCGCGCTGCTTGAGTTCGTACAGCGCCTGGTACGTGAGCGTGCCCGAGCGGCTGACGATGCCCACGTTGGGGCCAGTCGCCGACGGCACCTGGGCGATCTCGCCGGCGGTGATGCCGATGTTGCACTTGCCGGGGCTGATGATGCCCGGGCAGTTGGGGCCGAGCAGACGCGTCGACGGGAAGTCGCGCAGCAAGGTGTTGTACGTGCGCGCCTCGTCCTGGGCGGGGATGCCCTCGGTGATGCAGACCACGAACCCGATACCAGCTCGCGCTGCCTCGAGGATGGCCGACGAGGCGGCCTTCGGCGGCACGGCGATGAACGATGCCGTGGCGCCCGTCGCGGCGACGGCCTCGGCCACCGAATCGAACACAGGGATGCCCTCGACGTCGGTGCCACCCTTGCCGGGCGTGACGCCGGCGACGACCTGCGTGCCATAGGCGCGGTTGCGCAGACCGTGGTACTTGCCCTGGCCCCCGGTGAGACCCTGCACGAGCACCTTGGTGTCGGCGTTGACGAAGATGGCCATGTCAGTTGGCTCCGTTCGCGATGGCCACCGCAGTGCGGGCGGCCTCGAGCATGGTGGGCTTCGAGATCAGCTTCGACTCGGGGATGCCGGCACCGGCCAGGATCTCGCGTCCCTGCTCGGCGTTGGTGCCGTCGAGGCGGATGACGATCGGTGCGCGCAGTTCGACGCGACCCATCGCCTCGACGATGCCCTTGGCGACTTCCTCGCCACGGGTGATGCCGCCGAAGATGTTGATGAAGATGCTCTTCACGTTGCGGTCGAAGTTGATCACCTCGAGGGCCGCCGCCATCATGTCGGCGTTGGCGCCGCCACCGATGTCGAGGAAGTTGGCAGCACTGCCACCCACCTGGTTGACCACGTCGAGCGTGCTCATCGCGAGGCCGGCACCATTGGCGATGATGCCCACCGTCCCGTCGAGACCGATGTACTGCAGGTCGTGGGTTCGTGCCAGCTGCTCGCGGTCGTCGAGTTCCTCGGTGGCTCGGAACTCGTCCCACTCGGGGTGGCGGAACGCTGCGTTGTTGTCGAGGCTCACCTTGGCGTCGAGCGCGTGCACGCCACCGTCCGGTCGCAGGATGAGCGGGTTGATCTCGGCGAGGTCGCAGTCGCCCTCGGTGAAGCAGCGGTACAGCCGCACGAGCATGTCCGCCACACCGTCGACCGCCTCGGCGTCGATCTTGGCCCGTACCGCCGCATCGCGAGCGACCGCCAGCGGGATGCCGTCGACCGGATCGATGTGCAGCATCACGATCGCGTCGGGGTCGGTCGCGGCGACCGCCTCGATCTCGACGCCGCCCTGCGCACTCAGCATGAGCAGGTGCTTCTTCGCGGCACGGTCGAGCGAGTAGGACGCGTAGTACTCCTTGGCGATGTCGCTCGCGTGCTCGACCCACACGCGCTTGACGAGATGGCCCTTGATGTCCATGCCGAGGATGTTCCCGGCATGCAGACGCACCTCGTCGGCGTTGTCGGCCAGCTTGATGCCGCCCGCCTTGCCGCGACCCCCCACCTGCACCTGCGCCTTCACCACGACCGGGTACCCGGCCGCCTCGGCAGCACGAACGGCCTCGTCGACGGTGTACGCGACGTCGCCCGGGCTGACCGGGATGTCGAAGCGGGCGAAGTACTGCTTGCCCTGGTACTCGAACAGGTCCATCAGGAACCTTCCTCTCGGGCATCGAGCGTCGACTCGAGCCACTGACTGATCGCCTTCAGCGAGCTTCCCGGGCCGAAGATCTCGGCCACCCCCTGTTCGCGCAGCGCACGGGCGTCGCCATCGGGGATGACACCACCGCCGAACACCAGCACGTCACCGAGCCCGCGGTCGCGCAGTTCGGCCATCACCCGCGGGAACAGCGTGAGGTGTGCACCGCTGAGCAGCGACAGGCCGACCGCATCGACGTCCTCCTGCAGCGACGTCTCGGCGATCTGCTCGGGCGTCTGGTGCAGGCCCGTGTAGATGACCTCGAACCCGTGGTCGCGCAAGGCGCGGGTGATGGTCTTGGCGCCGCGGTCGTGACCGTCGAGGCCCGGCTTCGCCACCACCACCCGATATGGCCGTTTCACGTGGGAGACCCTACGACCACGGCGCCTGCCGTCTCAATTCCGTGGCCCACCGGCAGACTTGGGTCGATGGTGTCCCGTCGACCTCGATCTGTCCTCGCCCGAGCCGTGCTGCCCGTCGCTGCCGGCATCGGCTTCTTCGCCGTGCTCGGCCTCGCCCTGTGGGGCGTGGCAGCGCTCCTCGCCGGCAACACCGATCAGGCCCAGCAGATCCTCGTCCCCACGTACCAAGACCTCGGTCGCACCGACGCCATCGCCGCGACCATCGAGCAGGACGGACCCTTGCTGCTGCCCGACCTGGTGGGTGACGACCGCACCATCGTGGTCGACCACACCGGCGACGATCCTCAACAGGGCTGGGCGATCTGGCTGGCCCACCCCGCCGACCGCGACGCCTCGTGCCGTGTCGAGCAGGTGCCCGGCACCCGCCAGTTCACCGACTGCGACGGCCGTACCCTCGAGGTCGAGGATCTCGCCCTGCCGCCGGTCGGCGTGCAGCCGATCGTCAGCGACGACGGGCTGCTGACCCTCGACCTCGTCGCCGCCGACTGAACCCACTGGCACTGGGGCTCGTGGCGTCAACAGCGCACGCACCGGCCGGCCCCGCCTCGGCGCCTACGACGCGCAACTGATGGCCGACACTGTTCCGGCGTTCTGCTCGGTGACATAGACACGGCTTCCGTCGGGTGTGACCAGCACCATGACCGGGTAGTCGCCGACGGGTACCGTCTCGACGACGGTGTTCGTCGACGTGTCGATGATGCTGACGGAGTCGCTCGCGCTGTTGGGCACGTACAGACGCGAGCCGTCGGCGCTGAGGTCGAGAAGACGAGGACCTTGACCGATGGCCACCGACGACAGCACCGTGTACTTCGTCGCAGACGTCTCGTCGATGTCGATCACGTCGACGTGGTCCGAGGCGTTGGTGCCATTCAGGTCCCCGACGTACAGTCGCGAGCCGGCTGAGTTCAACTGGACAAAGCCGAAAATGCCAGCTGTTCCCTGTCCGAGCACGACGGTCGCAACCGTCGAGAGATCACCAGTGTTGATCACGGCGAGCATGTTGACGTCGCTGTCGTCCTGCCCCGTCACGTACAGCCGAGATCCATCGCTGCTCAGCTCCATCGTGTAGGGCGAGAACCCCGGGCTCAGGCTGCCGACGACAGTGTTGAACGATGTATCGATCAGGTCGACGGCCGAGGAGAACGGTCTGCCGACGTAGAGCCACTGGCCGGTGGCGCTCACGACCAGGTCGAGCGGTTGATTGCTCAGCGACACCGTACTCACGACGGCGTTCGTCGACGTATTGATCACCGACACCGAGTTGTCGACCTGGTTCGTGACGTAGAGGCGAGTCTCTGCAGGGTTCAACTTCAGTTGGTAGGGATAGACACCAACCGGAATCGTGG
>JBMSSR010000256.1:0-3643 GCA_049424465.1 Ilumatobacteraceae bacterium | reverse complement strand
TCGGCGTCGGTGTGGCCGGCCTCGGTGCGTGCAGCGCGCAGCCACGTATCGACCACACCGGCGACGTCAGCCTCGAGCGGGCTCAGGTGACCGGCGTGGGGGAACCGGTGCAGCGCGGCGTGCGGCAGTCGATCGGCGAGGTCGAGCGCGAACGAGTCGTCGAATACTGGGTCGGTTGCACCCCACACGATGAGCGCCGGACGGTCGAAGGAGCGGAGCCGCTCCGCAACGTCGGCGATCGCTGCCGACGACGGGTGGCGGTCGTCGAACGGGACATCGGCGACGAAGTCGGCGATCGCTGGACGATCAGCGGCGCGCCGATATGGGGCGCGCAGCGCTGCACGGGTGGCGGCGGTGAGCCGGCGCCACGAGAGGGCGATCGTTCCCTCGACGAACACGCGCGTGCGGTGGCACGCCAGATCGGTCATCGGACCGGCGGCCGCGAGGCGGATGAGGCGCGGCGCTGGCCGTCCTGCCGGCACCGCGATGCCGGTGTTGCACAGCACGAGGCCCGACAGACGGTCCGGGTGGGCGACGGCGAAGCCCATCGAGATGGCGCCGCCCCAGTCGTGGCCGATCAGGGTGAACGGGCCGTCGACGTCGAGCGCGTCGATGATGCGCTCGAGGTGGTGCACGCGTTCGGCGTACGTCAGGTGCTCTGTCGCGTCGCTGTAGCCCATTCCCGGCTGGTCGAGGCTGATGATGCGGTAGCGATCACCGAGCCGCACGATCAGGTCGCGCCAGAGGATCGACCACGTCGGATTGCCGTGTACGCAGATGATCGTGCCGAGTGGCCGGTCCGGCGAGCGTTCGAGCATGTGCCACGAGATGCCCCCGACATCGATCCGGCGCGACCACGACGGGTCGATGCCCCACGAGCGCCACTGCTCGTCGTCGGGAACGGCGGGCGCGGCCCGCATCACCAGACGAGCTCGGTGAAGCTTGTGTTGAGGCCCGAGCCGATGCCCATGCACAGGACGCGCTGGCCGGTCTCGAGCGAGGGGGCCAACCCGGCGAGTGTGATCGGAATGGCAGCTGGCCCGACGTTGCCGTACTTGGGATAGCTGAGCGGCACGCGGGCGGGGTCGATGCCGAGTCGCTCGCAGATCAACGAGGTGTGCACCGAGCTGACCTGGTGCACGACGTAGCGGTCGATGCCGCTCGACCAGCCGAAGTCGTCGACGGCGCCGTGCCAGGCTGCCTCGGCGAGGTCGAGGCCCGCCTCGAGCAGTGCCTTCGTGTCGGTCGTCATTCGGTCGAGGTCGCCGACGCACAGCGTGTGGTGCTGCGTCCCGGCGCGCGTGACGCCACCGACCACCCGATGCGCGTCGGGATGGCGGTCGAGGCTGCCGAGCACCATTGCCGCCGCGCCCGAACCGAGGGTGAGCGAGGCGAACTCGTCGAACAGGTCGAGGACCGTGGCCGACGGCTCCTGCAACCGGGCGATGGTGGCCATCTGCGTCCGGCGGCTGCCCTCGCCGTCGACGACCAGCACGTACTCGACCACGCCGGCGTCGATCGCAGTGGCAGCGAGGTGCATCGCGTTCACGAAACCGAGGCACGCGTTGGCGAGGTCGAAGTTGGTGCACGAGGTGGGTAGCCCGAGGCGGTGGTGCACGGCGCAGGCAACCGACGGCTCGAGGTGGTGCTTGCACACCGACGTCGAGATGAGCATGCCGATGCGGTTCGGATCGACGCCGGACGCGTCGATGGCCGCCTGGCCCGCCATGGCTGCGGCCTCGTCGAATGTCACGCCTTCCGGCCACCACCGGCGCTCGACGATGCCGGCGAGCTCGGCCAGCAGCCCGGCTCGCACGCCGAGCCGTTCATAGGTCGCGGCGAGCTGCTCGTCGATCCACTTCGAGGTGACGACCTCGGGTGCCTCGACCGCCTGCACGGCGAGGATTCCCGTTCGCGTGTGTCGATAACTCGCGTTCCCTGTCAACTGCCACTCCATTCGGACCCGAGGGACGCTATCGGCCGGATCTCGGCCGAGAAGTCCGGTACTGGGCGGGTTCCGGCATGTGCGATCTGGTGTGGACCGCCATGACATACCAGCGCAGCGTGCAAAATCGACCTCACTGCGTCCTGCGAACCCCCGAGACTGGGCAGTCGCTGTCGTCGCTGATGGATCGAGCAGTCCCGACCACTTCGGAAGGGAGATCGGAGCACACCCACCTCTCGTGAGAATGCTTCCAGAGTGGCCTGGCCCCGCTGACATATGGCGGGGCGCCGGCGGGCTGGACAGCGACACGCAGACTCACTGAACTCGGTGGGCGTCCGCCGAGGAGTCAACTGGGCACACAATCAGCTGGTGCTGCGCTGCGTACTTGCGGGCAGTTGCCGTCGGCATTCGACTGACATAGAGGTTGAAGTGTCGTCTGCCTGCGGTCACAGCGATGTGTGGGAGGGGAAGCCACCTGTGTGGGGAAGGCTGGTACATCGCGCGCCGAGCGTGCGTATGCAGGCTTCTCGCGTGCCGCTTGCGTTGCTGAACTGATATCAGGTCTCGTTAGTCTCAGGACATATGAGAACGCTTCTTGCCGGGGTCGTGGCGCTCGTGCTGCTCGGAGGCTGTTCCGACACCAGGAACGAGGCGTCAGCTGATGTCGAGATGACTGTCGAGCTCAGCCCGCTCCAGACAGATGCGCGGCGCTTCGATGCCGATGACGAGGCGACCACGGGGGCGATCGTGCTCGAAGGGACTGCGAGCAGTCCGGAGGGCGATGTGGGCGTCGTGGTGTGGGGCTTGTTCAACTACCGCAACGATGTCGGTGAGTTTGCTGCGGCTGTGGAGTTCGACTTCGGTGCTGGCAACAAGCTCTATGCCCATGGCAATGCTGGCACGACGACGCTCATCGACGGTGGGGCTCATGTGGAGGCTGATCTTCGGATCGTCGGGGGCACTGGGACCTACGAGGGGCGTCGTGGAACGGCAACCTATTCGGCGGACCGAGATGTCACCGTAGGCTCACCGCTGGTGGCAACTCTTCGCGTCTGGTTCGACGACGAGAGCAGCTGAGCGAGACCGGTGACACTTCGGTCGCGAGGCTGCATCGAAGCGCGCACTCAGAGCCGAAGACCCTCCCACTCGGCGAGCACACCTTCAACCTCGCCGACGGCACCGTGCGGGTCCGTCCCGTGCTCGCCGTGGACGGCTGGCCCGGCATCGAGATCCCCACCGTCGAGGGTCGCAAGTGGGTCGCGCTCGAACCCGTCCAGGTGAAGAAGGCGCGCAACAAGAACGGCACCTGGCGGTGGTGGCAGTACTGGCGGGTCCGCGACCTGCCCGAGATCCAGCGGGCGCTGCGCGGCGCCGTGGTCCACATCCGCCACTCCCGCTCCGCCGAGGACGGTGACACGTCGCGCAGCATCGCGCTCCGCCTGTTCCCCGAGGGCTCGCCCGGCTACCGGGTGGTGTTCAGCCGCCGCAACGACATCGAGTCGATGCACCGCCACCTCCAGGACATGATGTCCAACGACCGTGTCCCCGTCGTCGGCGAGCGCAGCCTGCGCATCTGGCTCCACAGCTACCAGACCCGCGTCAACCGCACCGCACTGCTCGCGTGGCACCTCCGCACCGGCGGCGACATCAGCGAGTGGTTCGGCGAATGGCCACCACCACCACGACGCCGACCGCTCG
>JBMSSR010000255.1:0-3649 GCA_049424465.1 Ilumatobacteraceae bacterium | reverse complement strand
GCACGGCGCACTGTGGGAGGGGGTGTGCAACTGCGGCCTGTTGCTGACCGAGGCGCCGCCCGGCGCGGGTCCGGTGGGCTACCGCTTCCCGTTGCGCAACCGACTGATCGCCGCGCTGTCGGAGGTGGTCGTCGTGGTCGAGTCGCGCCAGCGCGGCGGGTCGCTCATCACCGCGTCCGAGGCACTCGAGCGCGGCGTGCCGCTGATGGCGGTGCCGGGCCCGCCTGCCGCTCGTGCTGCCGCCGGCACCAACGAACTGCTTCGCGACGGCGCGGCCCCGGTGCTCGACGCCGGCGATGTGCTGGCGGTGCTGGCGATCGAGCACCGTCGTGCCGGTGTGCCGGACGAGTTGCGGCCGCGCCCCCGCCCCGACGACATCGTCGTCTACGACGCGCTCGGTGCCGAACCCAGGACCGTCGAGGGAATCTCGCTGGCGTGCGGTGTCTCGCTCGTCGAGGCCGCGATGCGCGTCGCCCGACTCGAGCAGTCAGGGTGGGTCGCGGGTACCGACGGGTGGTTCGAGCAGATCGGTTCCCCCCTGCGGTGACGCCGAGGGAATACCCTTGCTGGCGATGTCGGCCGCCACAGTTCCTCCCGACGCGGGCCCGCACGACCAGGCGGTCTGGCACGTCGATGCGTTCGCGGCATCGCTCACGCACTCGTCGGCCAACACCGTGTCGGCGTACGTGGTCGACGTGCGCGGCTTCATCACGTGGGCGTCGACGCTCGGTGTGGCGGGTCCCGACCGGGTCGACAAGTACGTGCTGCGTCGCTACGTGGCGTGGCTCACGACCGAGCAGTTCGCCAAGCGCAGCATCGCCCGCAAGGTGTCGTCGCTGCGGCGCTACTTCGAGTTCCTGCGGCGCGACGGCGTCCTCGACGCCGATCCGGCCGTGTCGCTGCGCGCCCCGTCGGGTGACGCTCGGCTGCCCCGTGTGCTCGACCACGGCGATCTCGACGTCCTGCTCGACGGCGCTGCCCCCGACGACGAGCCCGTCTGGCGGCGCCGGCGCGACGACGCAGTGCTCGAGGTGCTGTACGGGGCCGGGGTGCGTGTGGGCGAACTGTGCTCGCTCGACGTCGACTCGGTCGATCTCGCTGCCGGCGCCCTGTCGGTGTGGGGCAAGGGCTCCAAGCAGCGACGGGTGCCCATCGGCGCCCCGGCGGTCGACGCGATCCGGGCGTGGCTCGAGGTCCGCGGCGAGGTCGTGGTCGCCGAGGCCGGCGCCGCCCTGTTCGGCAACGAGCGCGGCCGTCGCCTCGGCCCGCGCGACGTGCGGCGCATCCTCGACCGTCGCTCACCGACGCCGACGCACCCCCATGCGCTGCGCCACACCTTCGCCACCCACCTCCTGGACGGTGGTGCCGACCTGCGCGCCGTGCAAGAGTTACTCGGCCACGCCGATGTGGCCACCACCCAGCGCTACACGCACGTCAGCAACCATCGCCTGCGCGAGGCCTACGTCGAGGCGCACCCACGAGCATGAGACGCGAACTCGACATCGAACAGGTCTGGCAGCGCTGGTTCGACGCGCGCGACCCGCGTGCGCGCGAGCACCTCATCGTGCACTACTCGCCGCTGGTCAAGTTCGTCGCCGGCCGTGTGGGTGCCGGTCTGCCCAGCAGCGTCGACCCGGGCGACCTGGTCAGCGCCGGTGTGTTCGGCCTCATCGACGCGGTCGAGCGCTTCGACCCCGAGCGGGGGGTCAAGTTCGAGACCTTTGCCGTGCCACGCATCAAGGGCGCCGTGTTCGACGGCCTGAGGGCCCTCGACTGGGTGCCCCGCTCGGTGCGCAGCAAGGCGCGCGAGGTCGAGTCCGCCATCACCACGCTCGAGGGCAAGCTCGGCCGCGCGCCGGGCGAGGACGAGATCGCCCAGCACCTGCACCTCAGCGACGGCGACTTCCAGAAGTGGATGGCCTCGATCGCCTCGACGACGGTGGGACCGCTCGACCGCGCCCTGGCCGCCGGCGCCGAGCCGCGGGCCATCGGTGGGTCGGTACCCGACACCCCGGCGGCGATCGTCGAGGACGACGAGGTGCGCCGACTGGTCAAGGCAGAGGTGCGCCGCCTGCCCGAGCGCGAGCAACTGGTGATGACCCTGTACTACGACGAGGGCCTCACCCTCGCCGAGATCGGCACCGTGCTCGGCGTCACCGAGAGCCGCGTGTCGCAGATCCACACCAAGGCAGTCCTGCACCTGCGTGCCCGCCTGTCGGCCAGTGGCGTGACCTGACGCCTGCGCCGCCCGGCGGCGGCGGGTGGTCCACGTCCTGGCGAGCGGTGGCGGGCGGCGGGGTGCTCGTGACCCTGCTGGGCGTCTGGCCGCACCGAGCATTCGCGAGCGTGCCCCCGACCGCCCGACCCCGACTGTGCCTCGCCCCGCCGGTCGACGGTCCGGTGGTCGAGCCGTTCCGTGCCCCGCCGTGCCCGTACTGCGCCGGCCATCGGGGCCTCACTTATGCCGCCCGCCCCGGCAGCGCGGTCCGTGCCGCCGCAGCCGGGACGGTCTCGTTCAGCGGGTCGGTCGCCGGGGTGCGGTACGTCGTGATCGCCCATGCGGGCGGGTGGCGCACGACGTACGGGGGACTGGTCGCCGCGGCCGTCGGACCGGGCAGTCCCGTCGCACCCGGCGATGTCGTCGCCCTGGCCGGCAGTCGGGTGTACCTCGGCCTGCGACGGGGGGACCGGTACGTCGACCCCACCCCGTACCTCGGGGCGCTGCGCCGTCGGGCCCGTCTCGTACCGCTCGACGGCAGCGCACCGCGCCCGGCACGGTCGTGGTCGACACCCGTGTGCGCGACGACCGGACCGTCGGGGGACGACTGGCGCGGCACTGCGCTGCTGCGGGGTGTGGCCGCGCAGGCCCCGAGATAGGATCATCGATCGGCCCGCCGCCCGGTGGGCCGGTTCATCATCACGCACCTGCCCTCCTGCGGTCGCCCCGGCGCCCGGGCGGGTGTACCGCCAACCGCAGGAGAGGAGACCACCATGGCTGTCGTCACGATGCGCCAGATGCTCGAGGCAGGGGTGCACTTCGGGCACCAGACCCGCCGCTGGAACCCGAAGATGAAGCGTTTCATCTTCGGCGAGCGCAACGGCATCTACATCATCGACCTCGACCAGACGCTCACGCGCGTCGAGACCGCCTACCACTTCGTCCGCGACCTCGCTGCCAAGGGTGGCACCGTGCTGTTCATCGGCACCAAGAAGCAGGCGCAGGACCCCGTTCGCAGCTACTCCGAGAAGTGCAACATGCCCTACGTGAACGAGCGCTGGCTCGGCGGCATGCTCACCAACTTCGAGACCATCTCCAAGCGCGTCGACAAGATGAAGGAGTACGAGCGCCAGCGCGTCTCCGGCGAGTTCGACGCGATGCCCAAGAAGGAAGCCCTGCTGTACTCGCGCGAGCTCGAGAAGCTGCAGAAGAACCTCGGCGGCATCCGCGGCCTCGCCAAGCGCCCCGACGCGATCTTCGTGCTCGACACCAAGAAGGAGCACATCGCCGTCACCGAGGCCAACAAGCTCGGTATCCCGGTCATCGCCGTCGTCGACACGAACGTCGATCCCGACGTCATCCAGTTCCCCATCCCGGGCAACGACGACGCCATCCGCGCCAACGCGCTGATGTGCCACGTCATCGCCGAGG
>JBMSSR010000254.1:0-3722 GCA_049424465.1 Ilumatobacteraceae bacterium | reverse complement strand
GGCCACTGCTCGGCACCGATGACGATCTGGCCGTCACCGTCGACGTCGGTCCACTCGTTGAAGTTGATGAACGCTGCGTAGTTGTTGAGGTCGGCCTCGACCGGTCCACCCAGCTTGTCGGTGCGGTACAGACCCGACTTGGGGAACTGGAACGTGGGCAGCATGACCCAGTCCTGACGCATCAGACCAATGGCCTGCTTGATGAGCGCGGCGCGCTCGTCGAGGTCGATGGTCTCGTCGGCCTGGTGGAGGAGGTCAGTGGCCTCTTCGTTGCACCAGCCCTGGCTGTTCTGGCCGGCGAACTGGTTCTCCTCGGTGGGGACCTGGTCGCAGGTGAAGCTGCTGGTCAGGTACTGCGGGTCCGGCGGGGCGGTGCTGATGTACATGCCCAGGTCGTAGTCCATCGCTGGCAGACGCTGCTGGAACACGCACTCGGCCTCGCAGTTGTCGGCGACGACGTTGAAGCCGGCGGCCTGCATCAGCGGGATGAGGTACGCCTGGGTGTTCTCACGACGGGTGTTGCCCGTGTTGATCATCCAGCGGATCTCCGGCGCATCGGCGCCGTCCTTGGCCCAGAAGCCGTCGGCGTTCTTGGCCCAGCCGTTCTCGGTGAGGAGGGCCTCAGCGGCGGCGGGGTCGTAGGTGTTCTGGAACGTCGTCTCGTCGCAGTAGCGACCCGGCACGATCGGACCGCAGGTCAGCGGCGTCGCGTCCGGGGCGATCGGGATGTAGATCTGCTGGAACAGCGACTCGACGTCGATCGACTGCGCGAACGCCTGGCGGAACACCGGGTCGGCGAACGGGCCGTCAGCCTGCTGGAAGTACAGGCCCTCGTAGTCGCCGCCGTACTGGATCGACACCGTCACGGCAGGGTCGCCGGCAACGGCGTCGGCCGTCTCGGGGCTGTACTGCGGGTAGATGAAGTCGACCTCGCCGGCGAGCAGCGACGCGATCTCGGTCTCCTGGTCGGCCTTGGGGACCATGACGACCTTCGGCACGACAGCCTTGTCGGGACCCCAGTAGTTCTCGTTGGCGACGAGCACCAGCTGGCTCTCGTCCCACGACTCGATCTTGTAGGGGCGGTTCGAGAACGGCAGCTCGGTCTGGAAGTCAGCCGAGATGTCGTTGCAGTCGGCGACGGCCTCGTGCTTGATGAGGCTTCCGAAGAGGCCACGGTACGGGGCGTACACCGACGAGAACTCGACGACGACCTGCTTGGGGCTCGCGCCCTCGACGATCGAGATGATCTGGTCGTAGCCGATGGTGCTGAGCGAGCCCGGCGTGTTCATCACGGCGTTGTAGGTGCAGATGAAGTCCTCGGCATCGATGGGCGTGCCGTCGTCCCACACTGCCGCCTCGGCAATGTCGTACGTGATCCGCATCGCTGCGTCCGCTGCCGGCGTGGTGTCGGTTGACCCCGTCGTCTCGGTCGGCTGGGTGGTCTCGCTGGGCTCGGTCGTCTCGGTCGCATCATCGCCGCCACAAGCGGCGAGGACGAGCGAGAGACCGACCGCGAGTGCAGCAATGCTGCGCTTGGTGGTCCTCACGTGGATGATCCTCCTGGATATGTCGGAGGGAGGCTGCTGCCGCCTCACGGCGACACGCCCGGCGGTCCTCCCCGATCCGCACGAGCACGGCGAGGCTACCACCCAGTACCCCACACCGCGGCGTATTCGGACCTCGTCGGACGGTTGCCCGGAACGAACGTTCCAGCCGTCCGGCCCATGTTCCCCGCCGAGTCGGGCGGGTTCGGCCGGGGTCAGGCGCCGAGCTTGCAGATGCGGGCGAACTCGTCAGGGTCGAGGCTTGCCCCGCCCACGAGCGCCCCGTCGATGTCGGGGCACGCCATCAACTCGGCGATGTTGGCCGCCTTGACGCTGCCGCCGTACTGGATGCGCACCGCTGCGGCGGCGTCCGCGCCGAACTGCTCGCCCACGGCCGCCCTGATCGCGCCGCAGACCGCCTGGGCGTCGTCGGCCGTCGCGGTGCGCCCGGTGCCGATGGCCCACACCGGTTCGTACGCGATCACGAGGGCGCCGACCTGGGCCCCCGACCGGCCGGCGAGGCCCGCCGTGACCTGCCCCACGACCTTGTCGAGCGTCGAGCCGGCATCGCGCTCGGCGAGGGTCTCCCCCACGCACATGATCGGTGTCATGCCGTGGCGCACGACGGCGGCCACCTTGTGGTTGACCATCTCGTCGGTCTCGCCGAACAACTCGCGTCGCTCGCTGTGGCCGGCGATCACGTACTGCACACCCAGCTTGGCGAGGAACAGCGGCGAGACCTCGCCGGTGAACGCTCCCTTGTCCTCCCAGTGGCAGTGCTGGGCGCCAAGAGCAAACCCGAGCTTGTCGGCATCGAGCACCGTCTGGACGCTGCGGATGTCCGTGAACGGCGGGTGCACGCTGACGTCGACCACCGCCAGTTCGTCCTTGCCGACGAGGTACGCGAGCTTCTGGACGGTCTGGATGGCCTCGAAGTGGTTGAGGTTCATCTTCCAGTTGCCCGCGATCAGGGGCTTGCGGGGGGAGGTCATGCGTTGGGTGCCTTTCGGAGGGCGGCCAGACCCGGCAGGTCGCCGAGTTCGAGGAGTTCGAGCGACGCGCCGCCGCCCGTGCTGACGTGGTCGACCTCGTCGTCGAGGCGGAACTGGGCGAGCGCTGCAGCGCTGTCGCCACCACCGACCACGGTGAACGCCTTGGTGTCGGCCATCGCCTGTGCCACCGTGCGGGTGCCGGCGGCGAAGCGCGGGTCCTCGAACATGCCCATCGGGCCGTTCCAGAAGACCGTCCGGGCATCCATGATGACGTCGCTGAACGCGGCGGCGGTACCCGGCCCGATGTCGAAGCCCTTCGCCCCCGCCGGCAGCGACCGGCCGAACGTCGTGACGCTGCCCGACGCGTCGGTGCCGACGATGTCCTCGGGCAGGTGGATGGTCTTTCCGGCGGACGCGGCCTCGGCGAGCAGTCGGCGGCAGGTCTCGACCTGGTCGGCCTCGAACAGTGAGTCGCCGATGCCATAGCCCTGCGCAGCGAGGAACGTGAAGCACATCGCGCCGCCGACGACGAGCGAGTCGACCACGCGCAGCAGCGCCTCGACGACGCCGAGCTTGTCGCTGATCTTGCTGCCCCCCAGCACCGCCACGAACGGGTGCTTGGCCGCGTTGCGAAGGCCGAGGAGCACCTCGACCTCCTTCTGCAGCAGCAGTCCCATCGCACTCGGCAGTGTTCGCGGCGGACCGACGATGCTGGCGTGCGCACGGTGGCAGGCACCGAACGCGTCGTCGACGTACGCGTCGACACCCTCGACGAGCCGCGCCACGAACGCAGGGTCGTCGGCTTCCTCGCCCTTGTCGAACCGGAGGTTCTCGAGCAGCTCGACCCCGGGGGCCAGCTCGGCCAGCCGGGCCCGAACGGCATCCATCGAATACTTCGGGTCGGGCGCACCCTTGGGCCGGCCGAGATGTGATGCCGTCACCACCGTGGCACCGTGCTCGAGCAGCCAGGTGATGGTGGGCAGCGCAGCGCGGATGCGCAGGTCGTCGGTGATGGCCCCGCCGTCCATCGGGACGTTGAAGTCGGTACGGACGAGGACCCGCTTGCCGCGGACATCACCGAGGTCGGCGAGGGTGGGGATGCGACCGGTCATCTGGTCACTTCTTGGCGGCCTTCGCCGCCGCCTTCTTCGCCGGCGCCTTCGCGGCAGGCGACTTCTTGGCGGCG
>JBMSSR010000253.1:0-3722 GCA_049424465.1 Ilumatobacteraceae bacterium | reverse complement strand
ACCTCGCAGCCATCGGCCTGCACGGCGAGCATGGTGCAACTCTTCACCGACTCGCCGTCGACGTGCAGCGTGCAGGCGCCGCACGACGACGTGTCGCAGCCGATGTTGGTGCCGGTGAGGCCGAGGATGTCGCGCACGTAGTGCACGAGCAGGGTGCGCGGCTCGACGTCGCTCTCGTGAGCGGTGCCGTTGACGGTGACACGAATCTTCACCTGTGATCCCCCCAGATCTGGTTCGGACGGGTCGGCTCGGGCCGCCCGTGGGGGACCATCATGCACCAATTCGAGGGGTGTGCAAAACGGCCGTGTGTCGCGGGGCCGTCAGTCGAGCGGTCGGTGGTGGTGCGGCATGCGTCGCGGCAGGGTGGCGGCGAACACGATGCCGAAGACCACTGCCGCCGTGAGTGCGATCGTCGCGCCCGGCGCCGAGCCCAGGTGGTAGCTGGCGACGAGGCCGATCAGGCCCTCGCTGACGCCGAACACGACGCCGAGCACCGTCATCTGGCGCAGTGTCCTCGCGGCCAGCCGGGCGGTGGCGGCGGGGGTGACGAGCATCGTGACCGACATGACGGTGCCGACGGTGCGCAGGCTGACGACCACGACGACGGCGAGCAGCACGACGAGCACCGCCTGGACCAGTTCGACGCGCACGCCCACCTGCTCGGCCTGGACGTGGTCGAACGTGGCGAGGCGCAGCTCGCCGAACAACAGCGCGACGACAGCGACCGCCGCGCCGCCGAGGCCGAGCCCCAGCCAGACGTCACCCCACGACACGGTGAGCACGCGACCGAACAGGAAGTGCGACAGCTCGACGCCGGTGTCGAGGCGGCTGATGACCACGACGCCGAGCGCGAAGAACGTGGTGCCGATGACGGTGATGACGGTCTCCTGGCCGAGGCGCCGGGTGGTCGAGAACACCACGAGCAGGGCTGCGATCAACAGGCCGGCACCGATCGCGCCGAGCAGCACGCTCGCCCCTGCGGCGTAGGCGATGCCCACCCCGGCGAGCGTGCCGTGGGCGATCGCGTCGCCCAGGTTGGCCATGCGGCGCAGCACCACCCACGTGCCGACCACGGGCGCGACGACGCCGATGATGACCGTCGCGACGAGCGCCCGGCGCATGACGTCGAGGTGGAACGGGTCAGTGATCCAGTGCACCCGGCGGCTCCGTGGTCGCAGTGGGGGAGGGTGCGAGGGGCGAGCCCGGCGACGGGGCGACTGGCGCTGCTGCGGAGCCGAACACCGTGTCGAGTACGTCGAGCGACAGCACGTCGTCGGGTACGCCGTCGGCCCGCAGCGTGCCGTTGACCGCGAGGCACCGGTCGAAGCGGCGGCGGGCGAGGGCGAGGTCGTGAGTGGCGACGAGCAGGGTCGTGCCCTCGGCCGCGAGCACGCGGAACAGGTCGAGCAGGTCCTCGGTGGTGGGCTGGTCGACACCGCTGAGCGCCTCGTCGAGCAGCACGACGGACGCCTGCTGCGCCAGCGCCCTGGCGAGATAGGCCCGTTGCAACTGGCCGCCGGACAGCTCGGTGAGGGCGCGATCGGCGACGTCGGGCAGACGCACCCGCCGCAGCGCATCGAGGGCGGCGGCCCGGTCGTCGGCCGACGGGGACTGCCACCAGTGGCGGAACCGTCGCCGCCCGGCCAGCACCAGCTCGAGCACCGTGATGGGGAAGCCGAGGTCGTGGTCGCTGCGCTGCGGGATGTAGGCGAGGTCCATCCGATCGGTGCGATCGTGGCAGTGCACGTCGTTGACCTCGACGATGCCCTCGTGGTTGACGAGGCCGCAGATGGCCTTGAACATCGTGCTCTTGCCGGCGCCGTTGGGGCCGACGACGGCCACGAGCTCGCCGCTGCCCACGGCGAACGAGACGTCGCGCAGGGCCTGCCGCTCGCCGTAGCGGACGCCGAGGCCGGTCACCTCGAGCACGCTGGCGCCGGGACGCCGTGTCGCGCCGCCGTGCTGGTGCGTGTGCGAGCGCCGGTGCAGGTGGAACAGGCTCATGTGCAGCGCAATCCGGTGCGCAGGGCGCGCAGGTTGTCCTGCATCAGCGACACGTACGTGGCGCCGGCGTCGAGTTGGTCGCGCGACGGTGACTCGATCGGGTCGAGCACCCCGACCTGCGCGCCGATCTCGTCGGCGAGCGTGCGGGCCAGGTCGTCGGGCAGGTTCTCCTCGAAGAAGATCGTCGTGACGCCGTTGGCGGTCGCGTAGTCGGCGATCGACTCGAGCGTCGCGGCCGAGGGCTCCTCGCTGGGCGAGATGCCGGCGATGGACGCATAGGTGAGGCCGAACGACGCGGCCAGGTACGCGAACGCGTGGTGGCCGGTGACGAGTGTGCTCGACTCGCACAGGGCCAGCCCGTTCGAGTACTCGACGTCGAGGTCGTGCATGGCCGTGGCGAAGCGGTCGACGCCGGCGGCCACGGCAGCGGCGCCGTCGAGGCCCGCCTGCTCGAGACGCTGCTCGATCACACTGGCTGCGGCCGCCGCCATCGAGGTCATCCGGTCGGGTGACAGCCATGCGTGCGGGTCGCCTCCGCCAGTGCCGTGGTCGGCGTCGGCGTCACCCGAGCCGTCGCCCGCCACCGGGTCGGTGACCGGCAGCACCTCGACTGCATCGAGCAGGTCGACGATCGTGACGTCGTCGGGAAGGGTGGCCACGGCCTCCTCGATCGAGGGCTGGAACCCGCCACCGACGTACAGCACCACATCGGCCGAACCGAGTGCCTCGAGCTGCTGCGGGGTGGGTTCGACGTCGTGCACGGCCTGGCCGGGCGGCACGACCTGCACGAGCTCGACCGTCTCGCCGAGCGCGGTGCCCGCCACGTTGCGCACGATCTCCTCGAGTGGGAACAGCGTGGCGGCGACGCGGACCGACGTGGGTGCGACGGCCTCGTCACCCGACGTGCACGCCGCGAGGCCGAACGACGCGAGGCCGAGTGCGGCAGCCGCGAGTGCGGAGATCGGTCGGGTGCCGGCGCGAAGCACGAGCGCACGCTAGCCACGGGGCTGCCGCGGGCGGCAGGCGCATGCCACGCCGACGGCGCGAACGCGTCCCCGGCCGCCGGTCGGGCGGCGCCGGTCAGGTGATGCCGGCGGACAGCCCGAAGTCGATCGAGATGTTGGCACCGGTGATGGCGGCCGAGGTGGGTTGGCACAGGAACCACACCAGTTCGGCCACCTCCGACGGCTGGACGAACCGTGCCGCGGTGCCCTGCGGATAGCCGCTCAGCAGGCGCTGCAGGTAGCCGTCGGGATTGCCGAAGCCGAACACCGTCGCCTGGCCGCGCAGCATCGGCGTGTCGACATCGCCCGGGCACACCGCGTTGACGCGCACACCGGCGGGGGCGAGCTCGAGCGCCAGCGCTTTGGTGAGCACCGACACGCCACCCTTCGAGGCGCAGTACACCGCCGCCCCGGCGTTGCCCTGCACACCGGCGTCGGACGACAGGTTGACGACGCACCCCTTGGTCTCGGTGAGATGGGGGATGGCCGCCGACGTGACGAAGTAGAGGCCCTTCAGGTTGACGTCGAGCACCCGGTCGAACTCGTCCTCGGTGGTCTCGGCACTCGGTCCCTCGGTCCACACCCCCGCGGCGTTGACGACGGCGTCGAGCCGCTTGCCCCACTGCACGGCGCGCTCGACCGCGTGGCGACAGTCGGCCACCGAGCGAAGGTCGGCGACGATGTGGAACGGGGCCCCGTCGTCGCGCCCCAGCG
>JBMSSR010000252.1:0-3792 GCA_049424465.1 Ilumatobacteraceae bacterium | reverse complement strand
CGGTGGGGGGGCGACTCCGACGTGGGCACCGCGGCCTGCACCGACAGCGCGACGGGCACGACGGCGAGTGCCGCGAGCGCACCGGCCACGGCGAAGCCCACCGACGAGCGCGCGTCGAACCCCGACACGCTCAGCTGGCCAGCCCCGAACGCGCCGATGACGACGACCGAGTAGAGCGCGAGCAGCCTGCCGCGGAAGGAATTGTCGGCGAGGCCGTTCAACCAGCTCTCGGCGACGACGTACATGCCGGCGAAGCAGACGCCGGTGACGATGCGGAGCGGCACCCAGGCGATGGGCGAGTCGGTGAGACCGAGGAACACGACCATCGCGGCGAGTGTCGAGCACAGTGCAGCGAACACGCGGATGTGGCCGACGAGGCCGATCGCCCGTAGCACGGCCTTCGTGCCGAGCAGGAACCCGAGGTAGTAGGCCGCGGTCAGCGCCGCGCTCACCCACGTCGGAAGGTCGTTCAGCTCGGCACGCACGCTGAGCAGCGTGCTGAACAGGCCGCCAGCGCCCAGCACGAGTGCCAGCCCGACGAAGAGGCCCCATGCTGCGAGTGCTGCGCCGCGGCTGCTCGGTGCAGCGACGCCCGCAGTCCCGGCAGCGCCCGAGAGACCCGCGGTGTCGGCAGCGTCGGCGTGGTGCACTGCCCCAGTGAAGCAGGTCGGCGCCGGGCTGATCGGGGTCGCTGCGTCGGCGTCGGCGTCGGCCGGAGGCACCGGCTGACGGTCGTGCGGCCCGACGGCTGCCGACAGCGCTGCGCGGCGCGGCGGCGCGCTATTCGGCGAGGCCGACCGGCGAGCCGTCGACGATCTGGTCGAGGTACTCGCTGAGGCCGTGGCCGGTGCGCCCGGCGTACGGACCGGACTCGATCGTCCAGCGCGTCATCCCCTCGCTGATGCGCGTCATCAGCCAGTTGCCGTCGGGGTCCTGGCGGCGGTTGCGCAGCGGGATGAGGTCGATCACCTCGCCGCTGAAGCGCCACTCGCGCTGCGACCGCGACGAGCTGATCACACCCTCGATGTGCTGGTGGTACGACTCGGCGCCGCGGGTGGTCGTGGTGATGCGCACGTCGTCGCACAGGTAGAGCACACCGTCCTCCCACACGAACCCGCCGCGGGTGCCGGGTCCGTCGCGACGGGCGACACGACTGGCCATGAAGCCGAAGTCGCGGTCGACGTTGGCGGTCAACCAGCGGTAGTACCAGGGCGCCTGCCAGAACCTCGGGCCCCACGAGTGGTCGCGCAGTCCGAACCCGTGCACCGTCCACGTGCGGTCACCGACGGTCATCGTGCCGTGTGCCTCGACGAGTTGCTCGTAGTGGCCCTTGGCGAACTCCTCGCCCGGCGCCTCGTGCGGGGTGTCGGGTTCGCCGCCGAACATGCTGGGTCGGCCCTGCCCGGTGACGGTGAGGTGCACCTCGCCGTGCACGCGCGGGTTGTCGGCGAAGGCGCGGCGGGGGTCGGCCATCTGCGCCGGCTCGTCGAGCAGCAGCAGCGATCCCGAGTAGTCGATGCGCAACTCCTCGAAGGGGGTGACCATCGTCCACGTGAGGCCGCCGGCGTCGAGACGGTCGTTCGAGTCGATGCCCGGCCGCTGGTACATGAAGGCGACGCTGCGCCGGACCGCACCGTCGGCGGCCGGCAGGTACAGGCACACCGTCATCTCGGCGTAGCCCTCGTTGGCGCGGTTGCCCATGCGGAACCACCCACCCACCTGCTGCTCGGGGTCGAAGCAGTTGATGTACATGCTCTCGTTGAAGTTGGCCTCGGGGCCGAGCGGGTGCATGTACTCGTCGGACGGTTCCAGCCTGACAGCCATGGTCGCGACCGTACTCACGCGGCTGGGGCCTGATGTCACCGGTCGTCGAGGCGCAGCAGTGGTCGACACCGACGCTCGCGGCGTCAGAAGAGCGCGAGTTGCTCCCAGGTCACAGCGACCTCGCTGACGAGCCGCCACACGAGCCGGCCGCGCGCGTTGGGTCGACGCACCTCGACGCGCTCGGGGCGGATGCTGCGTGCACCGCCGTTGGCGTCGAACAGGTTGATGCTGCCGTCGACCGCGACGCCTGCCATCGTCCCGTGGAACCAGCGTCCGTTCTCTGCCTTGCGGAACCGCACGGGCTCGCCCGCTTTCAGGCCGAGCTGGCGCAGGACACTGGCATCGATCACTCGCTGGCCCCGATGCGCGCCTGCAGCGAGCGCATGCCGGCGAGCCAGCGATCCGGGTCGGCCACCTTGCGCTCGCGGTACCGCTGCACCTCGGGGTGGGGGAGGATGAGGAACCGTTCGTCGCGGATGGCGTCGAGCACGATGTCGGCGACCTCGTGTGGCTCGAGCACGTGACCGGCCGACTTCACCACGGCGGCGCCCAGCCCGCCGACGCCGGCATCGTCACTGCCGTGCAGCATCGCAGTGTTGACCCCCTGCGGGCACAGGCAGCTGACACGGAGTCCGCGGTCGCCGTAGGTGATGCTCAGCCACTCGGCGAACGAGACTGCGGCGGCCTTGGACACGCTGTACGGCGCCGAGCCGATCTGGCTCAGCAGGCCGGCTGCCGAGGCGGTGCTGCAGAAGTAGCCCTCGCCCCGCTCGAGCCAGTCGTCGAGCAGATAGCGGGCCGCCCAGCGATGGGCGTGGAAGTTGACGTCGACCGCGAGGTTCCACTCGGACTCGGGGCTCATCGGGTCGCGGCCGAGCGCCACACCGGCGTTGGCGAAGAACAGGTCGATGGGGCCGAATGCCGCGCGTGCTGCCTGCACGAGGCTGCGGTTGCCGTCCTCGGTCGAGACGTCGGCAGCCACGGCCACGGCACTACCTGGGCGCTGCGCCTCGAGTCCAGCAGCCACCTCAGTCACGCGGCGCGCGTCGACATCGCTGAGCGTGACGCGCGCACCGGCGCGGTGGAACCGGGTGGCGAGGGCCGCACCGATCCCCCCGGCGGCGCCGGTGACCACGGCATGGCGTCCTTCGAGCTCCATCACACCCTCCCGTACCGGCCACGCCGGCGATGGCTGCATCGTATGCGTCGGGTGTCGCCCGGCGGCGCCGTCGTGGACGTCACACTCGGCGCGGGTGGGTCCGTGAGGTGCCATGGGTACCATTCGCGTTCGTCGAAATCGCGCGCGTTACGTTCGCGAGATGCCGGTTCGCCGGTTCGCACCGACAGGAGATCAGGAGCACCGATGGCAACCAGCACGCCCACCGTCGTCACCGAGCCAGTCGTCGCCGAAGCCGCGATCAGCGAGGCTGTCCTCGCCGAGGCGCTGGGCGTCATCGACAAGGCACTCGGCCAGATGATGCGCCGCGAGTTGGTGTCGGCGGGCGAGATCACCGACGTCCTGCTCGACGTGCGCACGTTGCTGACGACGCCCGCACAGCGCTGACACCCCGACGGCGCCATGCGCCGTTGGTGGCGTGGTCGTCGTTGATCAGCGCCAGCGACGACGTCGCGAGTCTGCGCACGGAGTGATGGTCGACACTCGGCGTGTCACCCTCCGATTGTTCGTGTCCCGATGCCCGAGGTGTAGCCGCGACGTCGCCGAGCGACACTCGTCAGACGTACACAGGCGTGGCGGTACGCGCGCAGGTTGCTGCCGCGATGCGGGTCACGCAGACCTGAGGAACGGGGCGTCCGACTGCGTGCCGAGTGGTGGGCTAGGTGGTGTGCCGGGTGGTGCGTTGCTGGCGACGCCGCGTGGTGGGCACCACATGACGACGCCGTCGGGTCGGATGAGTTCGAAGTCGTTGGCGTCGCCGATGATGCGGGTGCCGGTCATGTGCTTGGCGG
>JBMSSR010000251.1:0-3818 GCA_049424465.1 Ilumatobacteraceae bacterium | reverse complement strand
GCGTTGCGCCGCACCCAGCGCGCCTCGCGTCCTGCGAGATACCAGCGCCCCCACGCATCGACGAGCGCGTCATCGTCGAGCATCAGCAACTGCAGCACGTCGACCGTGCGGCGCGGCACCCCGGCCGCCGCGGCCCGGTCGAGCACGGTGCGGTCGAGCTCGGCGCGGCGCGGGCCCAGCCGCACCGACGGCGGACAGACCTCCTGACAGTCGTCGCAGCCGTACATGCGGTCGCCCACCGCCGCACGCAGTGACCGCGGCACGATGCCCGGCTTCTGCAGCACCCACGCAAGGCACCGCGTGGCGTCGATGACACCCGGGGCCACGATGGCGCCCGTCGGACACCCGTCCAGGCACCGGTGACACGACCCGCAGCCATCGGCGAGCGGCGCGTCCGCCACGGGCAGCGGCGCCGTGGTGACGACGCACCCCAGCACGAACCAACTGCCGGCGCCCGGCACCAGCAGGTTCGAGTTCTTGCCGAACCAGCCGATGCCGGCGAGGTATGCCACCTCACGGTCGACGATGCTGTTGTCGTCGGCGAACGGCACGGCCTGCCAGCCGTCGGCGCGCAGTCGGTGCGCCACCTCCCACAGCGCCTCGCGCAACGGCGCGTAGTGGTCCAGCCACGCGTACCGTGCAATACGTCCGAGCGGGCCGCGACGGGCGTCGGCGTCATGGTGCTCGCCGTCGTCGTCGGCGAGCAGGTACGGACGGGCCGCGACGAAGATCGACTGCGCATCCCGAACAGCGGCTCGCGGGTCGGTCGACCGCTCTGGATTCCTGAAGGTGAACTGCATGCCGTCGACGAGGCCGTCGTCGATGCGCTGGTGCAACGCGGTTCGCGCACGGTGAAGCACCTCGGCAGGGGCGACACCGGTATGGGTGACCCCGAACGGCGCGGTCAGCGACGTGAGCGTCTCGACGTACGACTCGTCGGCGATCGGTCGCCGGGCGGCGTCACTCGGCCTCACGATGACGCAGCGTAGGCACCAATCCCTCGGCAGCGAGCAGACGCATTGCCCGTACTTCGTCGAGGCTCAGCACCACTGCCTCGCGGCAGCGCCCCGCCTCGCGGGGTGCCGGGGCGAGCAGGTGTGTGACGACACAGTCGGCACACACCGCAGTGCCGTCCATGACGCAGGTATCGCACGAAATCGTGAGGGAGGTGGTGGCGGGGAGGTCCATGGCCGCAGCATGACAACGGGGTGCCACAGGGTTGCCGTGGGAACTCCCGCTGTCAGCGGGTCGCGGCCACGAACGCGTCGCTCGACACGGGATTGGCCCCTCGTGCCTGGACATCGTCGCGGACGGCACGGTCGTTGGTGACCACGACGACCGGCCGGTCGG
Source organism: Ilumatobacteraceae bacterium (assembly GCA_049424465.1). GTDB lineage: Bacteria > Actinomycetota > Acidimicrobiia > Acidimicrobiales > Ilumatobacteraceae > UBA668. Next base: position 2,468 of record JBMSSR010000251.1, on the reverse strand, counting down.
AGGGCCGGTCGGCGACGATGCTGCGGATGACGTCGTCGGCGCTGACACCCTCGGGCGAGTACGTGACCGTGACGAGGCGCCGGGCGGGGCTCGACGCGCCCGGCACGCTGGCACCGTCGAAGACCACGGTGATGTTGGTCCCCCAGCGAGTTGCTGCCGCCTCGGCCGACGCGATGCACGCATCGCGCTGCTGGGCGAGCGACCGGTCGGGCCACGCCAGCTTGGCGACGTTGTAGCCGTCGACCACCACGAGCACATCGGGCACCCGGCACAGGAACTCGACACCGGACGGCGAGTCGGCGCGCACACCACCCGGCAGCCCGACGGGCACGCGACGCAGGGGTGCGGTCCGCGCCGCCCGTTGATCGGTCCCCAGCGCGGACAGCGCATCGAGCAGGGCGCCACGCAGCCGGTCGCGATCGAGTGCGGCACCCTCGCGGTCGGCCCGGTCCGCCAGCGCGGCGTCACGCGCCGACTCGGCGGCGGCGAGTCGGCGGCGCAACCCGTCGAGCTCGTCGGCGCTCGATCCGGTCGCCGCGCCGAGGGCCTCTGCCGCCCGCTCGGCACGTACGGCGCGCGACTCGGCACGATTGGCACGGTCGCGCTCGGACGCAAGGGTGCGCTCGAGCCGCTCCCGATCGTCCTCGAGTGCCGAGAGCCGTTCCTCGAGCTCGGTCACCTGCCGCTCGGACCGCGTCCGCAGCGCCTCCAGCTCGCCCTCGAGGCGATCGCGGTGCGACTCGGCCGCCTCGCGACGGCGCACCTCGTGGCGCAGCGCCGCCCCGGCCTCGGCCGCTGTCGCGTCGGCACGACCCCGACCGGTACCGAGCAGCTCGGTGGCCCGCTCGTGCCAGCCCTCGGGGCGCCCGAGCCAGACCCGGCCCAGCTCGTCCACCAGGTCGGCCGACGCGGTCGCCGCCACGCGCTGGCGGAACCCGTCGTCGCCCTCGACGATGCGGCGCACCGCCGTGAGCGCCGACGCGCTGAGCGAGTTCGAGGAGAAGAACCGCCGTAGTCCCGGCGGGAACGGCTCGGCGGGAGACCGGCGAGAACCCACCAGCGCGCACTTGACGGCGTGCTCGAGCGCCGAGCGCAGCAACCGATCGGCGATCGGGGGCTCGTCGGTCGACATGGCCGCACCCTAGCCAACCGACCGCCGAACACCTGTTCTTGACACGAACACCCGTTCGTGGTGGACTCGGCGGGTGCCTCCCCACCGCACCGTCCGCCCGGGCACCGCGCCGTCCCGACTCGCCCGGTCGTCCGGCCCCGTGCAGACCTCGCTCGACGATCTCGGCACACCGCTCGTCGACGTCGTCTTCTGCGTGCTCGACATCGAGACCACCGGCACCAACCGCGGCGACGACGCGATCACCGAGATCGGTGTCGTCAAGGTGCGCGGTGGCGAGCAGCTCGGCACCCTCGGCACACTCGTCAATCCGGGTCGCGCCATCCCGCCGCAGATCACCCTGCTCACCGGTATCACCGAGTCGATGGTCGTCACCGCGCCGCGGCTCGACGACATCCTGCCGACACTGCTCGAGTTCATCGGTGATGCCGTGGTGGTCGGGCACAACGTCGGCTTCGACCTCGGGTTCATCAACACCGCGCTGCGGCGCAGTGGGCGTGAGGCGCTCGACAACCGTGTCGTCGACACCCTGGCACTCGCCCGGCGCCTCGTGCGCGACGAGGTACCCGACTGCCGACTCGGCACACTCGCCCGCCACCTACGACTACCCCATCGCCCCACGCACCGAGCGCTCGACGATGCCCTCACCACCACTCAGTTGTTGCACGCGCTCCTCGAGCGCGCTGCCACGCTCGGGGTGCTCGGCCTCGACGACCTCGTCGAGTTGCCCACGCTGGCGGCGCACCCTCAGGCAGCGAAGCTGCCGCTCACCGACGGGCTGCCGCGTTCGCCGGGTGTGTACCGGTTCATCGGCGCCGACGACGAGGTGCTCTACGTCGGCAAGGCCACCAACCTCCGCCAGCGGGTCCGCAGTTACTTCGGCAGCGACGACCGCCGCAAGGTGGGCGCGTTGCTGCGCCAGACGCGTCGCATCGAGCACACCGTCACACCCGACCCACTTGTCGCCGAGGTGCTCGAACTGCGCTACCTGCACCTGCTGCGACCGCGCTACAACCGCGTCGGCACCACGTGGCACAAGTACTGCTACATCCGCCTCGACACCGACGCGACGTGGCCGCGTCTCAGCATCGTCGCCGCACCAGGTGCGACAGGCCTGCACATCGGACCGCTCTCCTCGCGCGCCACAGCGACCGCCGTCATCGAGGCCGTGCAGACCGTGGTGCCCATCCGCCGGTGCGCCGTGCGCGCCTCGGCCCGCCGCAACGCCACGCCGTGCCACGCCGCCGTGATGGGACTCGCCGTGTGTCCGTGCACCTCTGGCGCGGACGAGGCGGCCCCCTCGCACGCGGTCGGCCGCGTCGTCGCCGCGTTCACCGTC
>JBMSSR010000250.1:0-3771 GCA_049424465.1 Ilumatobacteraceae bacterium | reverse complement strand
TGGCGACTACGCCGTCTCGGTCCACCGCCTCGTGTGACGGTGGCGTGGCCCTCGGTCACCTACCGACCGGCGTCCGAGGCGATGCCGACGGTGGTGATCAGTTCGCGTCGGAGGCTGACCACGGTGACGCCGGCTGCGATCTCGCGCACGTCGTGCGGCACGAAGCCCAACGACTCGTAGAGCCGTCGCGCCGGCGCGTTGGCCGACCCCGTCGAGACGGTGACGACCTCGTGGCGCAGGAGTGGGCCGATGAGTGCCCGGCCGTGGCCGCGCCGCATGAACGTCGGGTGGACGGCCAGACGGTCGATGTCGCACACGCCATTCACCAGCGTCCACGCGATGATCCCCGCGAGTTCCCCGTGCTCCCACGAGCCGAGCCACTGCAGGTCGACGCTGCGCACGTCGACGACGGTGTCATGAAGCGGCGGGATGCCGTCGAACCCGATCAGGTCGGCCTCGATCCGGTAGGCCGCGCGCTGGATCTCGACGACGCGTGCCGCAACGTCGTCATCACTCAGATCGATGGGCCGCACCACCACGTGCATGCCAGTCATCTGCCGACCACGACGTTCCCGTGCAGTGCCAGCGCGACCGGCGTGGCTCAGCCGGCGGTCTCGACCAACCGCCGGGCGATCACCTTCAGGCACAGCGTCTCGTCGGCGCCCTCGAAGATGCTCAGCACACGGGCGTCGACGAACAGACGCGACACGGGGTACTCCTCGGCGTAGCCCATGCCGCCGTGGATCTGCAGCGCCTCACGCGTGACCCACTCGGCGGCCTTGCACACGTAGGCCTTCACCATCGCTGCCTCGGACGTACCGCCACCCTCGGCCATCAGCGTCGCCACCTTGTACGAGAACTGGCGGCCGGCCTGCGTGAGCATCGCCATGCGACCGAGCTTGACGCGGGTGAGCTCGTAGTCGACGATCGGCGAGCCGAACACGGTGCGGTTCTGCGCGTAGGCGAGGGCCGCCTCGTACGCAGCCTGCATGACGCCGACGGCGCGTGCCGCGGTCTGCAGGCGCCCGTTCTCGAAGCCGGCCATCTGGAAGAAGAAGCCCTTGCCCAGTCCGTCGTCCTCGCCCACGAGGTTCTCGGCCGGCACCCACCAGTTGTCGAGTGCGATCTCGTAGCTGTGCATGCCGCGGTAGCCGATCGTGTCGATCGCGCGGCCCTCCATCTTGCCGCCGGTGCCCGGCTGCTCGAACTGGAAGCCGTGACCCTCGCCGCGCGGCTTGGGCACGATGAACAGGCTGAGACCGCGGTGCGTCTTCGACCGGTCGGGGTCGGTGCGGGCGAGCAGCGCCAGCACATCGGCGCGCGCACCGAACGTGCACCAGGTCTTGACGCCGTTGATGACGTAGCCGGCCTCGCCGTTCGGACCGGCGGCAGGGGTCGCAGTCACCTTGATGTTGGCGACGTCGCTGCCGTAATCGGGTTCGGTCACGGCGACAGCGGGCATCACCTCGGCCGTCGCGAGGCGCGGCAGCCACTCGGCCTTCTGACGCTCGGTACCGCCCTTCACCAGCGCACGGGTGAGGATCTCGGGACGGGTGATGAGCGATCCGCCGATGCCCAGCGAACCGCGGCTGAGTTCCTCGGTGGCGACGACCATGCCGATGTACTCGTCGGGACCGCCCTCGCTGTAGCCGCCGTACTCGGCCGGCACACTGAGGCCGAAGGCACCCATCTCGGCGAGGCCGCTGATGATCTCCTCGGGTACGTCGTCGTTGTGGCGGTGCACGTGCTCGGCGTGCTGCTTGACGACCTTCTCGGCGAAGCTGCGGAACGTGTCGGCCACCATCTGCATGTCGTCACCGAGGTGACTCGGTGCGTCGGCCTCGGCGAGCGACGCGACGAAATCGGGGTCGCGATAGGTCGCGAGGAACGGGCCGGCGTCGCGGATGCTGGACATGTCGACACCCCACTGCGCCTCGCGCCCGATGATGCGCGAGATGAGGTCGTGCAGCATGTCGGCGGTGAAGGCGCAGGCGAACACGGCCTCGGTGCCGCCGCGCTGGCCGTACTCGAGCATCGCCCTCGCGGTCTCGAGCTGTGCCGAGGCATGGGCGAGGTCGTAGGCGAGTGTCTGGTTGGCGTCGGGTCCGCCGTGGGCGGTGAGCTGTCGGATACCGCTGCCGACGAGGCCGGCGGCGAGATCGACGACGTGCGAGGCCTGCGCGAGATCGGGGGCGGGGAGCGTGGCGACCATGCGAGGAGAGTACCGGTGGCCGCGGAACGGGCCGCAATCGTCCGCCGATGTGGTCGGTGTGGCACGCTACGCCCGTGTCGCCGCCCCCTTCGCCGCCCGCTGCGAACCGATCCGCGGCAGCGCCACGGCTGTGCCTCTATTGCGGCTCGCACGCCGGCACCCGTCCCGAGTTCGCTGCAGCGGCTGCCGAACTGGGTCGGCGCCTCGCGCAGCGCAACGTGGGCCTCGTGTACGGCGGCGGCAGTGTGGGGCTGATGGGCGTCGCCGCCGATGCGGCGCTCGCCGAGGGTGGCGAGGTGATCGGTGTCATCACCGAGCAACTGCTGAACGCCGAGGTGGCGCACCGCGGTGTCACCACCCTCGAGGTGGTCGGCAGCATGCACGAGCGCAAGGCGCGCATGAATGACATCGCGCGGGGCGTGGTGGTGCTTCCCGGTGGCTACGGCACGGTGGACGAGTTCGCCGAGATGCTCACCTGGAACCAGCTCGGTCTCGTCACCAAGCCGGTGGTGCTGCTCGACGTGCTCGGCTTCTGGCGGCCGTTCCTCGCATGGGTCGACCACGCCACCGAGTACGGCTTCGTGCGGCCCGAGCACCGCGCGCTGGCACGACCGGCGACCACGGTCGACGAGGCGATCGATCTCGCGCTCGCGCCGCTCGAGCCGACCGTCGCGAAGTGGTCTGAGCGCCGTGACGGTGTGCCGCACTGACCGGCCGCCGCGCCGTACGCCGCTGGTACGGTCGGCGTGATGCCCGCCGTGCCGTCCCTCGATCTGGCTGCTGTCCGCAGCGCCGCCGACCCGCTGTTCGCCCCCGACGCTGCGCACGGCACGAGCCTCGCCCTCGTCGTGCAGCTTGCCGGCAGCGTCGTGTACGAGCGGTACGGCACGCTGCCCGACACACCTTTCGGCCCGGGCGGCCCCGTCACGGCCGAGACGACGTTGGTGTCGTGGAGCATGGCCAAGAGCATCACGCACGCGCTGGTCGGGCTCGCCGTCGCCGACGGGCTGCTCGAGGTCGACGTACCGGCACCGGTGCCGTCCTGGCGCGGCCCCGACAAGGCAGCCATCACGCTGCAGCACCTGCTGAACATGCAGTCGGGCCTCGAGTTCGTCGAGGACTACGTCGACGCCGGCGTCAGCCACTGCATCGAGATGCTGTTCGGCTCGGGCGAGGACGACATGGCCTCATACGCGGCCGCGCTGCCACTGGTGCACGAGCCGGGCACGTGCTGGAACTACTCGAGCGGCACGACCAACATCGTCGCGTCGATCGTCGGCGATGCCGTCGCCGCCGCATCGGGCATCCCGTCCGGTGACGCCGATGGTCGCCGCGCCGCGCTCGAGGCATACATGGGCGAGCGGCTCTTCGGCCCGCTGGGTATGTCGTCGGCGACCGCGAGGTTCGACACGGCCGGGACGTTCGTCGGCTCGAGCTTCGTGTTCGCCACTGCCCGCGACTTCGCCCGCTTCGGCGAGCTGTACCGGCTCGACGGCGTGACGCCCGACGGCCGTCGCCTCCTGCCCGCGGGTTGGGTCGACCACGCCCGTCGCCATGCT
>JBMSSR010000249.1:0-3824 GCA_049424465.1 Ilumatobacteraceae bacterium | reverse complement strand
ATCGAGCGGATCGCTTCCCACGTGATCGACTGCATCTCGCGGGCGAGGATGCCGTAGCTGTGCATCCGGGCGCGCGGCGCGGCGAGGCGATGGGCTTCCAGCAGTCGGCGACGGCGGTTGCCCGCGTCGTGGGCCCGCCGGTCGCAGGTCTGCTGTTCGACCGCCTCGGCGTCGGGAGCCCGATGACCGCCGGGGCAGCGATCACGCTGGTGGCGCTCGTCGTGCTGGTGGCGTGGCGGCTGCACCACACGCCGGCGGGCGACATGACACCCACCGCGGCCTGACCGCCTGCGAGACTGTCCGATCGTGGTCGCCGAGCACCCCGCACTCGACCGCCTGACGCGTCTCGACCGCAGCCGGCGAGGTGATGCGCCACGAATGGGCTATCAGCCGACACTCGACGGGGTGCGAGCCATCTCGGTCGTCGCCGTGATCCTCTACCACGCCGGTTTCTCGTGGATGCACGGTGGCTTCTTCGGCGTCGAGGTGTTCTTCGTCGTGTCGGGGTTCCTCATCACGTCGCTGCTCGTCGAGGAGCGCGACCGCGACGGCAGGGTCGACCTACGGCACTTCTGGATCCGCCGGTGGCGGCGCCTGCTGCCGGCGCTGTTCACGATGATGGCGGCCGTCGGCGTGTGGGCCGTGTTCTTCGGCACGACCGAACAGCACACGCAGCTGCGGCGTGACTTCCCGTGGGGTCTCGGCTACGTCGCCAACTGGGGCACCGTGCTGTCGAAACAGCTGTACTTCTCGGGCACGCCGACGCTGTTCCGCCACCTCTGGAGCCTCGCGGTCGAGGAGCAGTGGTACCTCGTCTGGCCGGTGGTCTTCATCGCCGTGGCGGGCCGCCGTGCCGGTCACCGCGGCGACGACCGCAGCCTCGGCCGCACCCTCGTGCTCGTGTCGGTCGGTGTCATGGTGGCCACCGCGGTCATGCACACGACGTCGTGGCCGACACGGTGGTACAACCCGTTCGTGCTGCAGTGGCAGCAGGTCGACACCACCAACTTCCTGTACCTGTCGACGATCACCCGCTCGAGCGGCCTGCTGCTCGGTGCGGCGATGGCGTTCCTGTGGCGGCCGTGGCGGGTGCGCGGCCGGGCACGCGCAGAGGCGGCACGCACCCTCGACCTCACTGCGATGGTGGCAACGGCGGTGCTGCTCGTGTCGTTCGTGGTGGGCGAGGTGGCGTCCGCCAGCACCTATCTGTACCTGCTGCCGGCGGTCACCGTCAGCGCCGCGGTGCTGGTCGGGGTGGTGGTGCACCCGTGGGCGACCGGCACGCGCCTCGTGCTCGGCTGGCGTCCGCTCGTCGAACTGGGCAAGCGCTCGTACGGGCTGTACCTGTGGAGCTGGCCGGTCAGTCGCGCCGTCGGTGCCTACGAGGGGTCGTGGTCGCGGTGTGCTGCGGCGATGGCGCTGACCGCAGTGCTCAGCGAGGCGTGCTACCGGTTCGTCGAGACACCGATCCGCACCGGTGTGCTGCAGCAGTGGTTCGGCCGTCGCCGTACCCGTCCTGGCTGGTGGACCGTCACGGCATGCGCCACCACGAGCGCGTCGGTCATCGCGGTGGCGCTGGCGGTGTTCTTCGCCTCGGTCTCGCCGGTGTACGACCCGGCGCTCGACACGGGCGGCGATGACGTCGTGTTCGACGCGGGTGCGGTGACGCCCGTGGACGGCACCACGGGCGCCGCGACCGACCCTGCCGCAACCATCGATCCGGCATCGAGCACGTCGAGCACCGTGGGGGTGCCGATCACCGCGGCACGACTGCCGCGCCGACTGGTCATCGTCGGCGACTCGACGGCGCACTCGATCGCCATCAACCTGCCCACCGGTATCGAGTCGACGTTCACGGTCGCCGACGGTTCGGTCGAGGGCTGCAGCGTGTACTCGAGCGGGACGGCACGCTCGACTCGCGACGGGTTCTCGCGCTCGTTCGAGGGGTGTGCCGACTGGGTGCAGCAATGGGTCGATGCAGCGCGTTCGTCCGGCGCAGAGGTCGCACTGGTGGTCATCGGCGCATGGGACGTGTTCGACGTGGACGTCGACGGCGTTGCCGTGCCGTTCGCGAGCGAGGCCGGTGATGCGCGGTTCCTCGCCGGGCTGCAGCAGGGCATCGACGCGCTCGCAGCTGCCGGCGTGAAGGTGGCACTGCTCGAGGTGCCGTGCATGCGCCCGCAGGACGTCACGGGTGCCGGTGTGCCGGCACTGCCCGAGCGTGGCGACGACACCCGGGTCGCGCACGTCAACGAGTTGCTGCGGCAGGCGGCTGCCTCGAACGCCGCCACGACGACGTTCGTGCCGGGGCCGCAGGAGTACTGCACCGATCCGACGATCGCGGCCGACCTCGCGTACCGGTGGGACGGCGTGCACGCCTACAAGCCGGGCGCCAACCTGACGTTCCAGGCCATCGCTGGCGCGCTGCTGGCGATCCCCGTCTGACCTGCTCGTCCGACCGCTCGATCGGGCGCCCGGTGAGTGCTGCGGGCGGCTCGAATCGCTATGGTTACCGCCGAGTAACAAACGAGGTGGACATGGCTGATTTCGCGCTCAACGACGACCAGTTGCAGATCAAGGACTGGGTGCACACCTTCGCCGCCGACGTGGTGCGGCCCGCCGCCCACGAGTGGGACGAGCGGGAGGAGTTCCCGTGGCCGATCGTCGAGCAGGCCGCTCAGGTCGGGCTGTACGGCTGGGAGTTCATGTCGAGTTCGTTCGCCGACCCGACCGGCCTCACCCTGCCGGTCGCCGTGGAGGAACTGTTCTGGGGTGACGCCGGCATCGGCATGGCGATCATGGGCTCGAGCCTCGCTGCGGCCGGCATCGCCGGCAACGGCACGCCCGAGCAGATGATGGAATGGGTGCCGCAGTGCTACGGCGACGCGCAGAAGGTGCAGCTCGGCGCGTTCTGCGTCAGCGAGCCCGACGCCGGCAGCGACGTCAGCAACCTGCGCACTCGTGCGGTGTACGACGAGGCCACCGACGAGTGGGTGCTCAACGGCACCAAGGCGTGGATCACGAACGGCGGCATCGCCGACGTCCATGTGGTGGTTGCCGCCGTCGACCCCGAGTTGAAGGGTCGTGGCCAGGCGAGCTTCGTCGTGCCGCCCGGCACCAAGGGGCTCAGCCAGGGGCAGAAGTACGCCAAGCACGGCATCCGCGCGTCGCACACGGCCGAGGTCGTGCTCGACGACTGCCGCGTGCCGGGTCGATGCCTGCTCGGCGGCAAGGAGAAGCTCGACGCCAAGCTGGCACGTGCCCGCGAGCGCGGCCACAGCGGCGAGAAGCAGCCGGCGATGAGCACGTTCGAGGCGACTCGACCGACGGTGGGCGCGCAGGCACTCGGCATCGCCCGTGCTGCCTACGAGTACTCGCTCGAGTACTCGAAGGAGCGCACGGCGTTCGGCAAGCCGATCGTCATGCACCAGGCCATCGCCTTCAAGCTCGCCAACATGGCGACCGAGATCGATGCCGCCCGACTGCTCATCTGGCGCGCCGCGTGGTTGGCCCGCAACGGTGGGTTCAAGCACGGTGAGGGCTCGATGAGCAAGTACAAGGCGAGCGAGGTCGCTGTGCGCGTCACCGAGGACGCGATCCAGATCCTCGGCGGCTACGGGTACACCCGCGAGTACCCCGTCGAGCGCTGGCACCGCGACGCGAAGATCCATACCATCTTCGAGGGCACGTCAGAGATCCAGCAGCTGGTGATCGCCCGCGCGATCAGCGGCCTGCGCGTCGAGTAAGTCGAGCATGCTGGTCGGACGCCGCCCCTCGCATCGAGGAGCGTGCAAGTAGGGGCACCTCTGGGGTCGATGTACTCG
>JBMSSR010000248.1:0-3829 GCA_049424465.1 Ilumatobacteraceae bacterium | reverse complement strand
TCGGTGAGGTACTGGCCGGGTGGCAGACGCGCCGGGTCGAGGCCCTTGTCGAGCAGTTCCTTGCGATTGCGGTCGAAGAACCCCATGCGCACAGTGTGGCCGAGTGGCACGCCTAGGGTGACACCATGAGCGACTTCCCGCCGCCGCCCCCGCCCACCATCCCCCCTCCGCCACCGAGCGCGCCGTCGGGATACGTGAACGCCCAGCAACCGCTCCAGCGGATCGGCGGCGTCGCGCGGTCGCTGGCAGCGGTGATGGGCGCAATGGCGGTGTTCCAGGCGTTCGGCGTCATCGACTCGATCCGTCTCGTCAACAAGGCCCAACAGTTCCTCGACGGCACCATCAGCGAGGACGCGTACACCGATGCGACCGCACGCATCGGGCTGTCCACCCTGACCCCGATGCTCACCGTCGCCGCCGCCGTGCTGACGATGGTGTGGATGGTGCGCATCGGGAAGAACCTGCGCTCGATCGGTCGACAGGGGCTCAGCTGGTCGCCCGCCTGGGGAATCTGGGGCTGGTTCACCCCGCCGTGCATCCACGTCGTGCCGTGGCTGGTCCTGCAGGAGCAGTGGAAGGCGAGCGACCCCGACATCGCGCCCGGTGACTCGTCGTGGAAACAGCGACCGGTGTCACCTCTGGTGCACGCGTGGTGGGCGCTCTACGGCCTGGTCCCCCTCGTCAGCAGCGTCGTCAGCATCTCGTCGGTGTGGGACAGCATCCGCACCGCGCTCGAGAGCGGCTTCGACGAGTCCGACACCACCCGCGCAGCAGCACAGACCCTCGTCGACGGCCGTGTGACGGGATTGATCACTGGTCTCGCGCAGACCGTCGCCGCCGTGGTGTTCATGCTGCTCGTGCGCCAGCAGACCGCCCGCCACATGCGCTGCACCGGCGAGGCCTGAGACGCCACGCTGACGTCGATGCTGTACCTCGTGCGCCATGCCAAGGCAGGCGACCGCGCGCACTGGCACGACGACGATCGGCTGCGCCCACTCGAACCTGCGGGCGAGCACCAGGCCGTCGCGCTGGCAGCCCGCCTCGCACCGTTGGCCACCGGCCGGCTCGTCAGCAGCCCGTACGTCCGGTGTGTCCAGACGCTCGAGCCGCTCGCCGCTGCACTGGCGACGTCGGTGTCGACCGACCACCGACTTGCCGAGCACGGATCGTTCACCGAGGTGTTCGACCTGTTCGACGAACTGCCTGACGGCTCGGTGCTGTGCAGCCACGGTGACGTCATCCCCGACACCATTCGGGCCCTCGAGCGCCGGGGCTGCGCCATGAGCGGCACCGCCAGTTGGGCGAAGGCGAGCACCTGGGCGCTCACCCGCACCGCGAACGGCATCGTCGCCGCTGAGGGCTGGCCACCGCCGCGCTGACGACGCGCAGCACGACCGCGCTCAGGGCGCAGTGGTCGTGGGACCGGTGACGAGGTTCTCGATCATCGGCACGAGCATGCTCGGCGGGTTCCGGTCGAGGCATGCCTGTGCCTCGGTCGCTGCCGTCTCGACCTGCGGCGGATCGAGGAACCGGCCCGTCGCCACCGCCAGCAGACAGTGCGGATCGGCGTAGTCAGGATCGAGCGAGATCGCACGCTGCAGCTCGGGCAGCTGCGCCTCGATGATGGTGGCATCACCGGCACCCCGGCCGCCGAGCACCAGCAGCCAGGCACGGTACGTGATGGCCTCGACGTTGTCGGGCGCGAGTGCCAGCACCTTGTCGTACGCAGCGAGTGACGCCTGAGGGTCGGTCGACATCGAGGCACGCGCCTGCGCCAGCGTCGCCGCCACCTCGTCCATCGGCAGACCACCGGTGATCGACTGGCCGGGCAGTCGCTGGCCGGCGGACTGCGCCACCGCCACACCGAGCCCCGCTGCGACAGCGAGCGTCACCGAGACCAGCGCACCACGTCGCCACCACGGCCGTGTCGTCCTGGCTGTCGGCGCCGAGCGACCCGACTCGAGCTCGCGCAGTACCGCTGCGGCACGCGCGACGTAGCCGTCACGCAGCACACGGTGATCGTCGGCATCGACATCGCCGGCGTCGCGCTCGCGATCGAGGTCGCGGATGCTGTCGAGGAGGAACCGGCGCTCGTCCTCGAGCGCGGCGCGGCGCTCGGCCCTCATCGAGCGTCGCCCTCCGGCGGCGCCGACGGGCCGGGGTCGGCTGCTGAGGTGCCGACCTCCGTCACGGCATCGTCGGCCTTCGCGAGCGCAGCGGCGACGAGCACGCGGTCGTCGTCGTCGGGCACGGTGTCGAGCGCGGCGCGCCAGCGCCGGAACGCGAGACCGAGCCCGACGGCCGCACACACGAACGCCGACGACGGCAGTACCCACACGAGCGACTCGAAACCGCTGGCACGCGGCACCAACTGGGTGCGGCCACCGAAGTTCTGCACGATGTAGGCGATGACCTCGTCGTCGGTCGCATCACTAGTGGTGACCTGAGCGCGGATCTCGGCCCGGATCTGCGTGCTCGCCGCGTTCTGCGACTCGTACACACTCTCGCCGTCGCAGACCGGACAGGCCAGTCGCTTGCTGATCTCCTCGAGCCGCTCCTCGGGTGTGCGCGCACCGCCGTCGCGCGTCGAGCCCACCGCCAGCAGACCGGCCACGACGAGTACCAACAGCACCCACGACGGCCACCGCTTGATGCGGCTCGCGGACGGTGTCACTGACCCACCGCCGCGCCGAAGTCGTACAGGTCGCGCTGCTGCTGCACCACTTGCGCCAGTGTGACCGCGTCGATAGGCCCGGCCCAGCGCAGGCGGACCACGCCGTCGGGATCGATGACGAACGTCTCGGGCACCTGCGCCACGCCGAAGGACACGAACACCCGGCCGTTCTCGTCGAGCAGCACTGGCCAGTCGCCGCCGCGCTCGGCGAAGAAGGCGCGTACGCGATCGGGTTCGTCGTCGTACTGCACCACGGTGTACAGCTCGGCGCCGGCGAGCCCGATCGCTCGCTGCTGCGTCGCGAACGCGACCAGCTCGGGGTGCTCTGCCTTGCACGGCACGCAGGTCGACTGGAAGAAGTTGAGCACCACCCAGCTGCCCTTGCGACGGGCGAGGTCGAAGCGACCACCGTCGAGCGTCGCAGTCTCGAGCGCGGGGGCGGGACGCCCGAGCAGGTGGCTGTCGACGAGGCCCGACGCGTCGGTGGACCCACTGCTCGCCGTGGCGAGGACCCAGAACATCGCGATGGCGAGCACGGCGGCACCCAGCGCGACGAACGGTGCGACCCGGCGGCGCGGCGCGTCGTCGGCCGGCACGGCGTCGGTCGGGCTGCTCACCCGTGCGCTCCGTCCGCCGGCTCGGCGCCGTCGCTGACACCGAACGAGTGCACGGGAACCGGTGCCGACACCGGATCGGTCGGCCGGCGCCGCGCGCCGCCGGGGAACAGCGCCAGGATCGTGCCGACGCCGCACAGCAGCCCCCCGACCCACAGCCAGGCGATCATCGGCTTGATGAAGATCTTCACCTTGGCCTCGCCGGTCGATGCCTTGGTACCCGGCTCGACGACGAGGTAGATGTCACCCGTGAGACCGGTGCGCACCGACGGCGTGGCGATGTCCATGCCGAACTTCGTGTACTTCGTGATGGCCGGCGCATACGCCTGACCACCGTCGATCGAGATCGAGGCCTTCACCCCCACCGACCGGGCGTCCTCGGTGTCGTAGACGTCGGTGAGCGTGAACGAGTGGCCGGCGAACTCGACGGTGTCGCCCGTCGTCATCTCGAACTCGCCCGCCTTGGTGAAGCTGTTCGACGCGGCGAGCGAGACTGCGACGAGGATGACACCGAGGTGCACCACCATGCCGCCGTTGGGGG
>JBMSSR010000247.1:0-3892 GCA_049424465.1 Ilumatobacteraceae bacterium | reverse complement strand
GCGCGGCACACGTGGGGTCAAGCACCAGCGCGTCAGTACCGAGGGCACGTGCCGAGCGCGCGACGGCGCCGATGTTCTCGGGATCGTTCGAGCCCTCGAGGACGACGACGCGCCGTGCACCGGCGAGCAGTTCGTCGAGCGACGGTGTCGCGGGCACTGCGCACGCGGCCAGTGCGCCGCGATGGAGGTCGAAGCCGACGATGTCGGCCATCGTCGAGTCGGCGACGACGTACGGGACGGCTGACGGAAAGGCAGCGAGCGTGTCGGCGAGGCGTTCGTACCGCGCGGCGGTGAGCAGGAACGACAGCGGCACGAACCGCGACCCGACGAGCCGTTCGATCACCGGTTGGCTCTCGACGATCGCGATGCGGCCGGTCGGGCCGCCGTGGGACCGGTGCTTGAGGTCGACGTACTCGGCGAGGCGCGGGTCGTGGGCCGAGTCGATCTCGACCGGGGTCGGCACGCTGCCCATCGGGTCGACTCTACGGTCAGCCACGACTCGGCCCGCCGCCGATGCCACTGACGTCACACGGTGGCAACGTGCATCGAGTCGACGAACGACTCCTGCCGGTGCGGCGTGGCCACGCCGTGCACCGAGGCTGCGATACTTGGCGCGATGACAGTGCTGCACGACCACGTCCTCGGCGCCCCGGACGAGAACTTCCGCCGCTATTCGTTCGCCCCACCGGCACCGGGCGGTCCGGCGTTCCCCACCATCGTCGACGGCCAGGGGTCGTACCTCGTCACCTCTGAGGGCCGTCGCATCCTCGACGGCGCGGCGGGCGCCATCGTGGGCAACATCGGTTGGGGCCGCACCGAGGTCGCCGAGGCCGCGGCGCGCGTGATGCCGATGGGGTATGTGGTGCCGCTGTGGGCGACGCCGTCGCGCCTCGCGCTGATGGACGAGCTGACCACGCACTGGCTGCCTGACGGGTTCGGCCACGTGTTCTTCACCAGTGGCGGCAGCGAGAGCACCGACTCGGCGCTGCGTCTGGCCCGTGCGTACCAGGTGGCGAAGGGGCGACCCGACCGGTGGAAGGTGATCGGCCGGCACCCGAGTTATCACGGCATGACCCTCGGCACGATGGCGGCGGCCAGTCACCTCGGTCGGCAGAAGGGCTACGAGCCGATGCTGCTGCCGTTCCCCAAGGTGCCGTGGGACGACGCCGAGCAGGTCGCCAAGGTGTTCGAGCAGGAGGACCCGGCGACGATCGCCGGCTTCATCGCCGAGCCGATGACGGGTGCTGCCGGCGCATGCCTGACGGCGAGCGACGAGTACTGGCGCACGGTCACCGACCTGTGCCGCCAGCACGACGTGGTGCTGATCGCCGACGAGGTGATGACCGGCTACGGGCGCACCGGCCTGCCGTTCGGCCACCAGCACTTCCCGTTCGAGCCCGACGTGATCGTCGGCGGCAAGGGTCTGGGCGGTGGGTATGTGGCGCTCGGTGCCGTCGCGGCGCACGACCACGTCGCCGAGGCGCTCACCGGCGCCGGCTTCATGTACTTCACGTTCACCGGCAACGACGCAGCCTGCGCGGCGGGTGCGAAGGTGCTCGAGATCGTTCGGCGCGAGTCGTTGGTCGAGCGGTCGGCCACGATGGGTGCGGTGCTGGGCCAGCGACTGCGTGCGGCACTCGCCGATCACCCGGCGGTGCTCGACATCCGCGGTCGCGGCCTGTTCTACGGCATCGAGATCAACGTCTCGCGCGACGCCGTGGTGGGCGCCGCACTCGAGCGCGACCTGTGGGTGTACCCGGCGGGCTCCGGCCCGGTGGCCGAGGCCGTGATGGTGGCACCGCAGTTCGGCGTCAGTGACGCCGAGGTCGACCTCATCGTCGGCCGACTGCGCGACGCGCTCGACGCCGCGGGCGGGCGTTGACCGTCGTGACGCACGAGCACGACCTCCACGACCTGCTGGCCTCGACCCGTCACCCGCAGCGACTCATCGCGCTCGACGCGGTGCACAACTTCCGCGACCTCGGTGGCTATCCGACGACGGGCGGCCGTACCACGCGCTGGCGCACGCTGTTCCGTGCCGACGGGCTGTACCGACTGACCACCGACGACCTCGAGGTGGTGCGCACACTGCAGTTGCGCACGGTGATCGACCTGCGCACCGAGCAGGAACTGACCAACAGTGGTCGGTTCCCCTTCGAGTACCACCCGATCACCTTCCACCACGTCCCCGTGATCGACTCGACGTGGACGGGCCTGCCGCAGGACGAGGTGCGCGACCGCGACCCCGCCGAGTTCCTCGAGTGGGCGTATCTCGACATGCTCAACCAGACGCCCGAGCGGTTCGCCCGCGCGTTCGAGCACCTGTGCGAGGCCGACGTGCTGCCGGCGGTGTTCCACTGCGCGGCCGGCAAGGACCGCACCGGGGTGCTGTCGATGCTGGTGCTCGGCGCACTCGGCGTGCCCGACGAGGTGATCGTCGCCGATTATGCGCTCACCACCGAGGCGACCGATCGCATGCGCGAGTGGGCGCGCCGCGAGGCACCCGAGCTGGGTGAGCGCCTCGCCGCCGTGCCGGCCGCGTTCGTGGCATCGGTGCCCGAGGCCATGCGACGCGTCATCGCGGTCGTCAACGAGCGGCACGGGTCGCTGCGCGGACTCGTGCGCGCGATCGGCGTCGGTGACGACGCCGTCGCCCACCTGCAGTCGGTGATGCTCGACGGCTGAGCCGATCGGCGTTGCGGCCGGGCGTTACGCTGCGGCCATGAGCGGCATCGTTGCACTGCAGGGCGGAGGGCCGTTCGAGGCCAACGACGAGCTCGACCGCCGGTTGCTGGCGGCGGCCCGCGCCGAGCGGGTCGTGGTGCTGCCGACCGCCGATGCCTACGAGCACCCCGAGCGGCTCGTCGCCACGGCGATGAACTGGGGCGAGCGCATGGGCGTCGAGGTCGATGCGCTGATGGTGCTGCGCCGTGGCGAGGCGATGGAGCCGGGCGCCGCCCGCGAGGTCGAGGGCGCGAGGGCGGTGTGGCTGGTCGGCGACCAGCCGATGCACCTGCGCTCGGTGCTGAAGGACACACCGCTGCTCGACGCGATCGCCGGCGTGGTGTCGCGCGGCGGTGTCGTGACCGCGGTGGCCGGCAGCGCGGCGGCGATGTGCGATCCGATGGTGGACCAGCGCGGCGGCGCGTACACACTCGGCCTGGGGTTCGTGCCCGACCTGGCGCTCATCACCGAGGCCGAGGACTGGTCACCCGAGCGGCTGCACCGCACCCGCAAGCTGGCCAACACGACGTTCGCCGTGCTGAAGACCGGCGACGCACTGGTGCGCACCGGCAGCGCGTGGGAGACCGTGGGCTCGCCCGAGGTGCACGGCGACCTGCCCTGACGGCCGACACCGACCAGTGCGCTGGCACGGGTCGGCGGTATCAGCCGCCGGTCGTGGTGGTGCCGCTGTCGAGGGCGGTCGTCTCGGTGGTGGCTGACGCCTGCTCGCCCGGCGTGATCTTCACGACGTCGACCACGAACGTGATCGCGTCGCCGGGCTTGATGATGTCGCCCGAGCCCGTGTCGCCGTAGCCGAGTGCTGCGGGGATGTCGAGCTGGTACTGGCCACCGGCCTGCACGCCGATGAGGCCCTGCTCCCAGCCCTGGATGACGGTGTTGAGGCCGAGCGTGACGTCGAACGGCGCGCCGCGGTCGTAGCTGTTGTCGAACTCGGTGCCGTCGGCCGACAGCACGCCCACGTAGTGCACCGTCACGGAGTCGCACACGTTGGCCTCGGGGCCGGAACCCTCCGTGAGGGTGGTGACCTTCAGCTCGGTGGGCAGCTCGGCCGGGATCTGCACGGTGGGCTTCACGTAGGCGATGGTGGACGCCGGTGCCGACGTGGTGTCGGGGAGGCTCGATGGCGTGCTGCACGGCTGCGGCGTGG
>JBMSSR010000246.1:0-3949 GCA_049424465.1 Ilumatobacteraceae bacterium | reverse complement strand
TGATTGCTTGCTGAGTCATTTCGCACATGTGCGCCACCATCGAATTAGCCATGTCGTCGGCCTGCGCTTGTTTGCGCTCCAGATTCGCCTTTACCGCGCCCTCCGACTCAGCCGAAACCAGGTGTACATCCACGACGTGACGCTGTCCGACGATGGCATCGGACACGGCGTGTGCCATCTGTTCCTGGCCGGGGCGGTGCTCGGCGGCCGGGAGCGCGCCGGTGACGGCGCTGAGCGCGGTACTGATGCGACGGTGCCGTGCCGTGCGGTCGCCGCTGGGCTCGACGGAGGCCGCAGCGACGTCGTCGTCGGCCGTGGACCCGTCGTCGTCGCCGCTCATCGGCACAGCGCGAGCGCTGCGTCGAGCTCGCCCGCGTCGAACTCGGGCCACGGGCGCTCGGTGAAGTACACCGCCGCGCCACTGCTCTGCCAGAGCATGAAGTTGCTGACACGCAGCTCGCCCGACGTACGTACGAGCACGTCGACGGGCGGCAGCTCGGGTAGGTACAGGTTGGCGTCGATGGCCGCTGCGGTGACCGGCAGGCCCGAGGCGGCTGCCTGTTGCGCGGCGCGCACCAGTTCGGCGCGGCTGCCGTAGTCGAACGCAACCGTCAGCACCATGCCGGTGTTCGACCTCGTGTCGTCGATGGCCTTGCGGATCGCGCGCTGCACGTAGCGCGGCGTGCGCGCGTCGGGCGTGTCGAACGGGCGGCCCATCCACTGCACTCGCACGTTCAAGTCGTTCAGCTCGGCGACCCGGCCGAACAGCTTCTTGTGCAGGCCCAGGATGTGCCGCACCTCGGTTCGCGGGCGCACCCAGTTCTCGGTGCTGAAGCCGAACACGGTGAGCCACCCGACGTTGCGGCGCACGGCGACCCTGACGAGCCGGGCGAGGTTCTCCTCGCCCTCGGTGTGGCCGGCGGTGCGGGGCAGGCCGCGGGCCTTGGCCCACCGCCCGTTGCCGTCCATGATGCACGCCACGTGCACCGGGGGCGGGGTGTGGGCGTCACCGTTCACCTCGGCCACGCTAGTGGGGGCCTCGGTACAGTGCCCCGCATGCCGGATTCCGCCCCGATGGTCCTCGACTCGCTCCGGCGCCGCATGCGGGCGCTGCACTCGCTCTACCGGGACGCGGTGGCGACGATGGACGTCGAGCACGTCAACCACTTCGAGCGGCCGGGCGTGCTGCCCATCGCGTTCTCGCTGTTCCACATCGTCAACATGATGGATGCGTCGCTGATGCTGGTGACCGGCGAGCCGCCGATCTGGGGCGAGCCCTGGCAGTCGCGGGTCGGGATGTCGCTCGACGACCACGGCAAGCACCGCACGGTGGGCGAGATGGAGGCGCAGCGCATCGGTGACTACGAGGCCTTCAAGGCCTACATGGAGGCCGTGTTCGCACGCACCGAGGCATGGCTCGACGCGCTCGAGCCCGCCGAACTGGGCAGGGTGGTGATCGGTCGCCCGTTCCCGCCGCAGATCGCCACCACCTACAGCGCCCGTGTCGCCGGCGAGCACGGCATCACGGTGCTCGACGCCGCCGAGTGCTGGATCTATCAGCACGGCCTGCGCCACATGGGCGAGATCGAGCTGGCGCGCGGCCTCGTCGGGCTGAATGGCATGACCTCCTGACGCCCTGCGTGTGACAATGACCCGTATGGCTTCCCCGGGCGACGACCGCACGCTGCGGCACGTGCTGGTGGTGGGCGGCACCGTGGCCGAGTGGGGCACGCGCACCGACAGTGCATGGGCGTCGATGCTGACGGCATTCGGTGAGGTGGCGAATGGCGCTGGCGCGCAGTGGCTGACGCTGCGGCCGCTCGACGCGCCCGGCGACGACGAGACGAGCGCGCCGGACACCGGCGCGAGCCCTGTTGCGACACGACGGCAGGTGGTCGTGGGCGGCTGCGAGGTGCTCGCCGACCCGGCCGTCGACGGGCGCGATCGGTTCGTTCGCGCCGTCGAGCAGTTGCGGGTGGCGGGTGCTCGCATCGACGAGTCGTCGCTCGACCGGGTCCTCGACGCGCCTGCCGAGGCGAACCCCGATCTGGCGGTCGTGCTCGGGCCTGCACACCGCTGGCCGCGGTCGCTGATGTGGGAGCTGGCCTACAGCGAACTGGTGTACCTCGACGTGCCGTGGTCGGCGCTGCAGCCTGCACACCTTGCCGATGCGATCGCTGCCTATGCCCACCGCCACCGCCGCTTCGGCGGCGTCGACTGACGGCACCCGATGGCGAGCCACCTCTATCGCGACACAGCCGTCGTGCTGCGTACGTACAAGCTGGGTGAGGCCGACCGCATCGTCGTACTGCTCACCGAGGAGCACGGCAAGGTGCGCGCGGTCGCGAAGGGTGTGCGCAAGACGACGTCCAAGTTCGGTGCCCGACTCGAGCCGATGAGCCACATCAAGGTGCTGCTCGCCCAGGGCCGTGAGCTCGACATCGTGAGCCAGGCGGAAACGGTCGAGTCCCTGGCGCCGCTGGTGGGCGATCTCGACCACCTGACGGCGGGCATGGCGGTGCTCGAGGCCGCGGACCAGATGGCGCTCGACCGCGAGCCGGCACCGCACCTGTACCGCATGGTCGTCGGCGTGCTGCGCACCATCGGCGAGCGCAGTGGGCCGCTCGTCGTTCCCGCGTTCTACTGGAAGCTGCTCGCGTCGGACGGCGTGCGGCCCGAGCTCGACGTGTGCGTTCGATGTGGCGAGTCGGGGTCGCTCGTGGCGTTCGACGTGGCCGAGGGCGGCACCCTGTGCAGGGCCTGCCGCAGCGGGGTCGCGATCAGCGAGGAGGCGCTCGACCTGATGCGCCTCGTGCTGGGCGGACGCCTGAACGACGCGCTCGCGGCACCGGAGTCGAGGGCGACACACGAGGTCGCGGCCCACGCCACCCGGGCACTCGAGCACCACATCGAGCGCCGCCTGCGCACGGTGCACATGTTCGAGCGCAGCTGAGGGATCGCTCGCTGCACATCGGCCACCGCGCCCGGCCCAGGTGGGCGGCGCGCCCACTGCGGCGACGAGCCAGCGAGGCGGTCCGCCCAATTGCGCCGCCTCGGGGCTCGGTGGCCCCGTAGCCTTCAGGCCCTATGGCCGCCACCGAACTCGACCAGATCGTCAATCTCGCCAAGCGTCGTGGGTTCGTGTACCCCTCTGCCGAGATCTACGGCGGCTTCCGCAGCAGCTACGACTACGGTCCGCTGGGCTCGCTCGTGCTGCGCAACGTCCGCGAGGCGTGGATCCGCACGATGGTGCAGCAGCGAGACGACGTGGTGCTCATCGATGCGGCGATCCTCGCCCCGCCGCAGGTGTTCGAGGCGAGCGGCCACCTGTCCAACTTCAGCGACCCGCTCGTCGACTGCACGAAGTGCAAGCAGCGGTTCCGCGAGGACCACCTCGACGATCCCGACACGTGCCCCGGCTGTGGGGCGAAGGGGGCGTTCACCGAGGCCCGCGCCTTCAACCTGATGTTCAAGACCTACGCCGGCCCGGTCGAGGGCTCGGGGGCCGAGGTCTACATGCGGCCCGAGACGGCGCAGGGCATGTTCGTCAACTTCGCCAACGTGCTGCAGACCAGCCGCAAGAAGCCGCCCTTCGGCATTGCCCAGGTGGGCAAGAGCTTCCGCAACGAGATCACGCCCGGCAACTTCATCTTCCGCACGCGCGAGTTCGAGCAGATGGAGTGCGAGTTCTTCGTGCCGCCTGCCGAGAGCGCGACGTGGTACCGGTACTGGTGCGACGCCCGCCTGCAGTGGTACATCGACCTCGGCATCCCTGCCGACATGCTGCGCCTGCGCGAGCACGACGCCGACGAGCTGAGCCACTACTCGACCGGCACGGCCGACATCGAGTTCATGTACCCGTGGGGCTGGGGCGAGCTCGAGGGTGTCGCCCAGCGCACCGACTACGACCTCAACCAGCACGCCCAGCACAGCGGCCAGAAGCTCGACT
>JBMSSR010000245.1:0-3963 GCA_049424465.1 Ilumatobacteraceae bacterium | reverse complement strand
ACGACGGGCATCTTCGGCTTGTCCATGCCCGACTCCTTGACGTGGTCGGCGTAGTTGAGGCCGATCGCGATGAAGTTGGTGGGCAGCGGGATCGGCGCCTCGAGGCGCACGTCGGCCAGCGCGAGGCGCGGTGCCGTGGCTGCAGTGGCCCCGACCTTCGACAGGGTGCCGGCAGCCAACACCGCCCCGAGCTCGGTGGGCAGGGACGGGTCGGCCGAACCGACGTCGATGATCGTGTCCCCCTCGACGAGGCCGAGGCGGGTGGTGCCGGCGTGGGTGAAGCGTGCGATTCTCACGTGGCGGCCGCCTGACCAGCGGCGATGTCGGCGAGGTCGCGCGGCTCGAGGAACTCGGGCGGCGGCGGCGGGCCCCAGGCGTACAACGACTTGTCGGGCTCCCAGTTGCGCGCGTCCCACTCGGCGGAGCTGGGGATCTGGTCGAGGTCGGCGTAGTACTCGGCGTAGTTGCCCATCGGGTCGCGGAAGTACCAGAACAGGTTCGAGCCGAGGAAGTGCCGGCCGAGGCCCCACACGCTGCGAGCGGGGTCGCCCGCGAGCAGGTTCTGGGCGCCCTTGCCGATCTCGTCGACGTCGTTGACCATCCAGGACGAGTGGTGGAAGAAGTGCAGCGGTGCCTGCACCATGCCGATGTTGTGGTGGTCGTCGCTGCAGCGCAGGAAGGCGATGATGCCCTCCGAGGTGTCGCTGACCTTGAAGCCGAGTACGTCGCAGAGGAACTTCATGCTGGCGGCCAGGTCGGTGGTGGCGTACAGGACGTGGCCGAGCTTGCGCGGTCGGGCCGGGCCCTTGTCGAAGATGGCCGGGGCGCGGTCGTTGAGGCGTGCGGCGTGGCCCGGTGTGTTCATGACAGGGCTCTCGTAGGTGGTGATCGCCAACCGCGGGCGGATCGCGACGCGTGCGCGGATGCCGCAGATCGGGTCGGTGATCGTGATGCTGCCGTCTGTGCCGGTGGTGACCGGCAACTGGTGTGCAGCAGCGTTGGCGCTGATCCGTGCGATGTCGTCGGCGTCCTCGGCGGCCAGGGTGTACTCGACCAGGTGTCGGTACGGCGCGCTGACGAGCCGCAACTGGTCGCCTCCCTCGGCGGTTGCCATCACGCCGGGCGCGGTCCTGGTGAGGCCGAACTCGTCGTAGAAGGCCTCGGTTGCAGCCACGTCGGGAACGCCCAACGTGATCTCGGCCATTCCGTGCAGTGCCATGTGTCCTCCTCGTCGTGCGGCGCGGTGCCGCCCTCGTGACGCGCTCGGCGACTCGGGGCCGGGGCGCCGCGGGTCGAGCCGGACGTCCCGCCGATGACCGGCGAGCACCGCCATTGTCGGCGGAGCAGTTCGACAAGTCAAGTAAATTTAGATTATGCGCTTGGTTTCGGAATGTGCTTGGATTTTCGCATGTCGGCCCGATCTGCGACCCGCACCGAGCAGGTGTACTCGTCGCTGCGGGTCGACATCTTGAGCGGGCGCCTCGAGCCGGGTGCGCGACTGCCCTTCGCGGACCTGACCGATCGCTACGGGGCGAGCATGGGGGCGCTCCGCGAGGCCCTGCAGCGACTCGCCGAACAGGGCCTCGTCGTCAACGAACCCCAACAGGGGTTCCGTGTGCAGGCGCTGTCGGTCGACGATCTGCGCGACCTCACCACGGCCCGCTGCGAGATCGAGGGGCTCGCGCTCCGGTACTCGATCGCGCATGGCGATCTTGCGTGGGAGAGCGCGATCGTGGCCGCCTTCTACGAACTCGAGCGCACCCCGATGAGCGTCGATGACGCCGACGGGACAGCGAGCGGTTTCCCGTCGCCCGATGGTGCGGTCCTCGCCGAGGACTGGGCGGCGACGCACACCAGGTTTCACGAGTCGCTCATCGCGGCCTGTCCCAACGTCAGGCTGCGCACCATCGCCTCGTCGCTGCGCGACGCTGCCGAGCTCTACCGCCACTGGTCGGCGCGGTCGAAAGACCCCCGCGACACCACGGCGGAGCACAAGGGGATTGTCGACGCAGTCCTCGCGCGCGACACCGAGCGGGCCGTGGGCCTGCTCGAGCAGCACCTGCGCCACACGGCGCGGCTGCTCATCGATCGAGCCAGCGAACTCGGGATCCACCCGGCCCGCTGAATCGAACCCGGCCAATGGCCGAACCGGACCAACCACAACAGGGGGAACCAATGGAACACCAAGACGACCAGCCGATGCGACCGGTGGTCAGCCGCCGCATGGTTCTGGCCATGGGCGGCGGTGCTGCAGTTGCAGCATTCCTCGCCTCGTGCAGCAGCGACAGCGACACCGAGGGCACGACGGGCGGCACGACGGCCGAGACCGGCGGCAGTGACACGACGGGCGGCGGTGGCGAGGCCACGGTGCCGGCGGCCGGCAACGGCAACGCTGCCGTGTTCGGCGGCGGTGGCGGCGACGGCACCATCAAGATCGGCTTCACCGCACCCGTCACCGGTGCACTCGCCGGCTTCGGCGAGGCGAACGACTTCATCCTCGGCCAGATGAATGAGCTCGCCAAGGACGGTCTCATGCTCGGCGACAAGAGCTATGCGGTCGAGATCATCTTCAAGGACATCGAGTCGAACTCCGACACTGCGGCGTCGCGTGCGAGCGAGCTCATCCTCGACGAGGGCGTCGACCTCATCCTGTCGATCGCCACGCCCGAGATGATCAACCCCGTCGCCGACCAGTGCGAGGCGAATGGCGTGCCGTGCATGTCGACCCTCGCCCCCTGGCAGCCGTACTTCTTCGGCCGCGGTGGCGACCCGGCCGTCGGGTTCGACTGGACGTACCACTTCTTCTGGGGTGCGGACCAGCTCGGCGGCGTCTTCGCAGAGATGTGGGACAGCCTCGAGACCAACAAGAAGATCGGTCTGCTCTGCGGCAACGACCCCGACGGCAACGCCCTCGCCGACCCCGCCACGGGCTTCCCGGCGGTGGCTGCCGCCGGTGGCTACACCGTTGTCGACCCGGGCCGCTTCCAGGTGCTGAGCGACGACTTCTCGAGCATCATCGGCCAGTTCAAGGACGAGGGTGTCGAGATCGTCGTGGGCATCCCGCTGCCCCCCGACTTCGCCACGTTCTGGACCCAGGCCAAGCAGCAGGGCTTCAACCCGAAGCTCGTCACGATGGCGAAGGCAGTCCTGTTCTCGTCGTCGGTCGAGGCCCTCGGCGACATCGGCGACGGTCTGTCGAGCGAGATCTGGTGGACACCCAACCACCCGTTCAAGAGCTCGCTCACCGGCGAGTCGGCCGCCGACCTGTCGGCGGGCTGGACTGCCGCCACTGGCAAGCAGTGGACGCAGTTCGTCGGTTTCGCCCACGCCCTGTTCGAGGAGTGCTTCGACGTGCTGTCGCGCGCCGGCTCGACCGACAAGCAGGCCGTGGTCGACGCGCTCGCTGCGACCAAGCTCGACACCATCGTGGGCCCGATCGAGTACGGCGCCGGTGGCGTGCCCAAGAACATCGCCACCACGGCGCTCGTCGGCGGTCAGTGGCAGAAGACGGACGGTGGCGAGTACCCGTTCGACCTCGTCGTCACCGACAACAGCCTCTCGCCGGAGATCCCGATCACCGGCGAGCTCAAGCCGCTGGCCTGAGCGAGGACCCATGCTGCTCGACGTGATCGACGTCTCGAAACGCTTCGGCGGTCTGCAGGTCATCGACGACTTCTCGTTCCAGGTGGACGAAGGGGATGCGTTGGGGATCGTCGGGCCGAACGGCGCCGGGAAGACCACGCTGCTGAGCCTCGTCTCCGGCGACCATCGCCCGACGAGTGGCCGTGTGCTGCTCGACGGTGTCGACATCGCCCAGATGGCGGCACATCAGCGGTGCCGGATGGGAATCGGGCGTACGGCCCAGATCCCGCGGCCCTTCGAGGGCCTCACCGTCTTCGAGAACGTCCTCGTCGGCAGCACGTTCGGTTCGGCCGACCGTCTCCGGGTCACCCCGGAGGCGGG
>JBMSSR010000244.1:0-4000 GCA_049424465.1 Ilumatobacteraceae bacterium | reverse complement strand
GGGGAATGTGGAGGGCTGGTCAGCCCAGGGTTGCGGCGAGCAGGTCGAGCGCGTGACGGCTCATCACCGGGGCGCCGCCACGGGCGCGCCGCTCGGCGTGGAGCGCATTCTCGAGGTCGCGCAACTGCGGCTCGGTCAGGTCGGCCAGGGCAGGCAGCGCCTGCGAGCGCATCCCCGCGCCCTGCGTGTGCGGGTTCGCGCCGTAGCCGACGATGGCGACGTCCCCGCGGTGGATGTCGTACTTCTCGATGGCGTAGGTGGACCAGTCGGGCGACCATGACCCGGCCTCGATGCGGAACCGGAAGGACATCTCGTCGACGAGCCCGGACTCCAGCTTGGGCAGGATGTAGGCGACATCCCCGTCAGTGCGGTCGAGCCGGGGCGCATCCACGAGCAGCCCATCGTCGGTCTCGGACAGGGCCAGGGTGCCGTTGGTGGTGCGGGCGATCCGTCGCAGGCTGTCGTGGGCGAGCACGAGGGGCACGTCGAGGTCATCGCGGGCCAGCGACTCCGCACCGGCGCCCGTGCTGACCTGCTCGGTGTAGGGGCCGAACATGTCCCACATCTCATAGCCGCGGTTGTAGACCGACGCGAAGCCGGAGAAGTGCGCGCCGTCGCCCTCGGACGCGGCGCGGACCTGCACGCCGGACGCCTGAGCGCGCACCAGCGGGGACGCGGCCGGTTCCTCGGCACAGCGGCGCTGCGAGGGGCGGTCTGCCGACTCACGGACGGAAGCTGACCGCGCCTCAGCGGCGGCCTCGAAGATGCGAGCGAGAGCGTCGCTCATGGGGTGCCTCCTGTGGTCGGCGCGGTCGCCTTGTTGGGGAAGAGCAGCGCGAACTCGGCGAGCTGGTCGGGGGTGAACGGCGGAAGGTCCTCGAGGGATCGCGCCTCGGATGGCGCCAGGAACCGGGAGTTGATGCCCGCCCCGTATGCCTCGTAGCGGCCGGCGAGGTCCATGCGCAGCAGCGCGCCCGCGTTGAGCTTGGCGTACCGCGGTTGGGGTAGGAGTCGGGTGGAGAACGCGGCCTCGCGGCGGGCGATGGCCGGGCCGATGTTGATGATGAAGAGTTGGAGGTTTCGCTGTGTGATGTTGGCGTAGGTGATCGCGGAGCCCTCGACGGGAATGTCGATCATGTCGCCCGGGACACCCAGGTATCGCGCCGCGTCGGCGCCGCTCACCTTCATGGTTTCGAGGAACTGCGACTCGGACGCCTTCGCTGCGAGCATGTGGTACTCCCAGTCATTGCCGGTGACGAACACGTCACCCTGCGCCATCGACGCCTTGAATCGACCCTTGACCGTGGCCGCCTCATCCGCGTTGAGCACCTTCGCCGTGTTGCGCAGGTGCGCGGCCGGGACGGTGCTGTTCTGGAACCAGTCGAGGGCGAACTGCGCCGCGCTCAGACCGGGGTTCATCGCCAACGCGGCGTGCGCGAGAGGTGAGAGCCCCACTGGAGAGCCAGACACGGTGTGCTGCTTCTCGTGCCAAATCTGCGACGCCTTGTAGGTGGTCGCGCCGATCTTGTAGTCGATGACGCCCGACTTGCTGCGCCTCACCACGACGTCGCTCGAGGGCTGAAGCTCGATGACAGACGGCAGGCCGAGCCCGTCGACAGCCGAGATGATGCCCACCGTGTTACCCACTGAGTCGAGGTCGATGGTCGTGGAATACATCCACTCGCACCACAGCGACCCGGAGCCCTCTGGCGTGATGAAGAGCGGCCCCTTGGCCTGCTGAACCTGCACGCCACCGACGCGGCGGAACACGTCCACGGGCATGGTTGAGATCAAGTCAGCCCGCAGGCGTTGGGCCGCCCACCACGCGGAGACACGGCGCGCCTGGTCGAGAGAGACGTTGCCGCCCCCCGTGCGCCGGCCCCGTGAGCGGTCGGCGATCATCTCGCCCGCTGTCATCGTCGCGGCGCGGTTGAAGAAGATGCTCACGCGCGACCACTGGTGATCGACCACGAGCCCACGAGCAGGCCCACGCCAGCAACGCCGAGCGCCGCGGGGGGCCAGATGAAGAATGCGCACGCCACGAGGCACGCCAGTCCGAGCAGGTCGAGGGCGGTCGTCAGGTTGCGGCGCATCGTGCCCCCTTCCGGGTCAGTAGATCGAGTCGAGGACGTCGTAGTCGGCGGTTGCGCGGGAACCGGCCAGGGTGACGGCCTCGAGCATGTCGATGTCGCCGGACTTGCGACCGAACGCGCGACGGTCGCCCACAGCGCGCCAGGTGGCGACGCGCACGGCGGCGTCGAGGTCGGGGTGGTTCGGGTGGGCGATGTCGCCGTCCTGCTCGACGCGCTGCCAGAACGCGGCGCAGGCATCCACGTAGGTGGACGTCTCCACGAGGGTCAGGGCCACGCCCTCGTCCTCAAGGGCCGGGATCAGGTGAGCCAGCGGGCCGCGCTTGTCGACGACCACCTCACACCCGCGGGCCAGTTGGATGCGCTTGGCCTCAGCGACCATCCACTGCTGCCCTGCGCGCCGCTCGACCGCGCCCACAATGAGCCGGTCATCGTCGAGGGCAGCCGCACCGATCGACCCGTGCAGGCCATCAATCGAACCAGCTAGGCCCAGCGTCAGACCGTCCGGCATGGCGACGTCGCCGCCACGGGACGACCACGACGGCATGATTGATTCGGGGCCGACGATCATTGGCACGGGCTGGTTCAGCCAGTAGCGGCGCCACTCGGCTTCGATGGTCTGGGGGTCATCCCATGCGTCAGCGATGGCCTCGAGGTTCATCCACGCAGCGGCCGGGCCGTAAGCCTCCCGCAGCGCGTCCAGTCGGTCCCTACGCTTGTGCAAGTCCCAGTCCATCGACGCCTGACGGTGGTCGAACAGGAGTGCCCCGGCCCGCTTGGCGTCGCCCGCCAAACCCTTGGCATAGGCGTGCGTCCCCTCGGCGACCGACCCCTCACCCTCGCCGTACATGGTCGAGGTCTCCAGCATCCAGCCGCTTGCGGCCTTCCGCTTGAGCAGGTTCCGCACCATGATCTGGTGCAGCCGCTTCAGCCTCGGGAGAATCCAGAGGTGGGTCTCATCGGCGACGATGAACGTCGATTTACCGCCATCTTTCGACGTATCGGCCGACGTGACCGGCTCCACGAACCCGCGTGAGTCCGGCAGCACGATTCGCGTCAGGCCGACATCCAGACGCCCATAGTCCTCGAGCAGGGCATCGGAGCAGGTGTCGGGGTGGAGCATGAAGTAGACCGCGTCGTAGGTGTTGCCCGCCTGCCCCTCTTCGGTGGCGACGTTCAGCGCCTCGACATAGGACAGCGGCGCGCCCACGGGCTCGCCCTCGTCGTACTCGTAGCCCCAGCCCGACACCTCGCCTGCCTCGGCCCAGTGGTCGAACCGCGCCGGGCCGATGACCTCGAAGCACTCGATCATGGCGGCCACGCCGGACTTGCTGCGACCCTTCGACCGCGACAGAAACGCGCGGCGCACAACCCGCTCGCCCGTCTTCGGGTCGAGCCGGTAAGCCTTCAGGATGAACGCGGCGAACTCGTCGTCGAGCTCGATGGGCTGGCCCTGCACGTCGCCGGGGCCGTGGACCAGGTAGTGCTCGATCCATGAGATGGCTGCCCAGCCCATCGTCACGAGATCAGTCATCGCCGACAGCCTTGAGCAGCCTCCCCTTGCGCTCGGCAACCTTCTTCGGCTGCAACCTCGGCGGGGCCATCTTCGCCGCACCGTCGCCGGGCTTGCCAACGGTCAGCTTCAGTCGGGCGCGGTCCTCGGGGGTCACGCCGAACTTGGCAACCCGCAGGCGCAGCTCGGCGGCAAGCGAACGATTGCCCAGCCAGAAGTCAGCGTGCAGGACGGCGGTGTCGACGAGGAACGACCAGTCGGCATCCGTGTACGTCTGCGCCTGCGGCGCCTCGCGCATCGTCGCCCACCATGCGAGCGTCTGCGCCGGCCAGTCGAAGTCCTCGGGCAGCTCGGGGCCGCGCACCGTGCCATCGGGGATTACGATCACGGTCTGTGC
>JBMSSR010000243.1:0-4006 GCA_049424465.1 Ilumatobacteraceae bacterium | reverse complement strand
CGCAGGTTCGAGCGGATGAAGCGGTCCTTGGCCTCGGCGGCCTTGGCCACGGCGGCCTTGAGGGCGGCACCGCGCTCGCCGTTGGCGAGACGCTCGGCGGCCTCACGGCCGGCCTCGATGATGCGGGAGAGCTCGCGCTCCTCCTCGGCGTTGAGCAGCGACACCTTTCCGATGTCGTTCAGGTAGAGACCGATTGAGTCGTTCATGGCAGGTTTCTCAACTTTTCGTGGCGTCGTGTTGTTCCGGCCCGAGGTGTGTCGTTCGCCACACGGCAGGACGGGTCTTCGATTGCTCGCTGGACCGCGCGCGACCACCGGAGTGGAGCGCCCGGGTTTCCGGACCGGGGGGATCCGGGTCCATCAGGGGGGACAGGCAACGGTACTACATCGGCGCGTCCGAGTGAAGTCAAAAGTGGAATTTCTCGGAGGGGCCGGTAGAAGCGCCGCGCGGGGCCGTGCGACTCGGTGCCGACGGTCGGAGCGAGCTCATCAGCCCACCGACGTGCGATCCCGTCCCGAGTGTGACCCTCGGAGGGAAGTTCGGCCGTCGGGCGCCGCACCGTCCGGCGGGCGGCGGGGACCGACCGGGATGGCACGGGGTGCCAGTCGTACACTCATCGGCCGTGCCGACTCAGCGACCGGAGCCGACCAATCTCGATGTCCGCCGCCTCGGCGTGTTCGGTGGCACGTTCGACCCGCCGCACGTGGGCCATCTCGTGGCGGCGGTCAACGTCCGACACAGCCTGCAGCTCGACCGCGTGATCCTGATGGTCGCCAACGACCCGTGGCAGAAGTCCGGCGGACGAGTGATCACGCCGGCGGCCGACCGGCTGGCAATGGTGGAGGCCGCCGTTGCCGACGTCGACGGGCTCGTCGCTGGGCGCACCGAACTGGCGCACGGAGGGCCGAGTTACACGGCGGATACGCTGGCCGCCTTGTCCGCCGAGTACCCGCACGCCGAACTGTTCACGATCGTCGGCGACGACGCTGCTGCCGGATTCACCACGTGGGAGCGGTACCGCGAGGTGGCGCAGCGGTCGCACCTCGTCGTGGTGGACCGGCCGGGGAGCGCAGTCGAGCTTGCCGACGGTTTCGACTGGGTGCGCGTCGAGGTGCCGCACCTCGACGTGTCGAGCACGGACCTCCGGGCGCGAGTGGCCGATGGCCGTCCGCTCGACTACCTCGTGACCGAGCCGGTGCTGCGCGTCGTTCGCGAGCGCGGCCTGTACGGGTACGCCGCATGACTGCCCTTCGGTCCACCCAGAAGCGGCTGCTCACCATCATGGGAACGGTGACCGTCGCGGCGCTCGTGCTGTTCGTCGCGATGGGCTACGCCGGCTACAAGGCCCTGCGCGGCTACGAAGGAGCGACCAAGGTCGATGCGCAACTGGTCGAGCTCGCGTCGACGACGGTCGGCATGCTCGCCACGGTCGACGAACGAAACGCGCTCACGACGGTCACTGTCTTCGTGCTCACCCCCGAGTCGGAAGGCCGTGTCGGCGGCAGCATTGTCTCGGTACCGGTGTCGTGCGACACCACGTTCGGCCTCGGCGAGACGCGGCTGCCGCTCACCGAGGTGTACGACACCGGCGGTGCCGACGACCTGGCGCTCGCCGTCGAGAGCCTGTTGTCGGTGACGCTCGACGTGTCCGAGGTGGCCAACGCGCCCGCAGCATCGGCGATCCTCGCACCGATCGGCGCGGTGAGCGCCGACCTGCCCAACGACGTCACGACCACCATCGACGGCGAGATCGAGGTACTTCGGCCCCGTGGCCCGGCCGAGCTGACGGTCGGCGAGGTCGTCGACGTCCTGAGTGCCCACGTCGACGGCGAGCCGGAGATGAACCGTCGGTCGAACGTCGAGTCGGTCTGGTCGGCGGTGGCCGACGCTGCGGGGTCCGGCGTCGGACAGGTCGCAGCCGACGGCCCGGTCGACACGATGGCGCAGCTGTTCTCGCGCCTGATCGCCGGGCCTGTCGCATCCCGCGGCCTCGGCACCTCGACGATCGACCCGGCGCTGAACGCAGAGGGCGACGACGTCGTCATGATCGACCGCGTCGATGCGGTGCTGGTGTTCGCGTCGATCGCCCCGAACTCGACATCCGCGCCGGCCCCTGGTCTCGTGTACCGCATCGAGGCCCCGCCCGGCTATGACGACCGTGTCAAGTACGCCGTCTCGATGATCCTCTTCTACGGACAGAACGTGCAGTCGGTGTACGTCTCGCCGACGGTGCCGGCCAGCGACGCAACGGTGTTCGAGATCTACGACCCACGGTTCAAGGAGCGCACGGACGATGCATCGACGGTGTTCGGCACGGTGAGCTACGACGAGCCCACGACCAAGATCGCCGGCGTCGACGTCGTGCTCCGGCTGGGGACGGGATTCCTGTCGGGCTCGATCAGCTCGGTTCCCTCGACGACCGCGAGCGGCACCTGATGTCGGTCGAAGTGCGGTCGGCCGAGGCATTGACACTCGCGAAGGTGGCAGCTCGTGCCGCCGACGACAAGAAGGCGGACCGGACGCTCATCCTCGAGGTGGGCAACGTGCTCGCGATCACCGACTACTTCGTCATCACGAGCGCCAACAACCGGCGACTCGTGCGCACGGTGGTGGAGGCGGTCGAGGAGGCCGTGCGCGCCGAGCTCGGGCGCTCGCCACTGCGTCTCGAGGGGCTCGCCGAGCAGCTGTGGGTACTGGTCGACTACGGCGACGTGGTGGTCCACGTCTTCGCCGAGGAGATCCGCATGTACTACGAGATCGAGCGTCTCTACCGCGACGTGCCGAAGGTGCCGTGGGATGAGTGACCGCGGCGACGACGAGCTGTACATCGAGCCGGCGACGGACGATTCGGTTCACGGCTCGTTGTCGGCCGGTGCGGCGCTCGACGAGACCGCTGGGAACCTGTCCGATGCCGACGACGTCTCTGCTGGCATGGCCATCGCACTGTCCGGCACCGTCGACACCTCGAAACTGCCACGACTCGCGCCCGACCCGGTGACGGTCACCGTCGCCCGGCGAATCAAGCCCGGCACCGAGGCCCAGTACCTGCGCTGGTGCGACGAGATGGTGGCGACCCTGCGCCAGTTCACCGGCTGCCTCGGGGCGGGATTGCTGCACCCCGGGCCCGATGGTGGCGAGTACCAGATCGTGTTCCGGTTCGTCGATGGCATGCACCTGCGGGCGTGGGAGCGCTCACCGGAGCGGGCACGCCTGACGTCAGCGGTGGCGCCACTGGTGGTGTCCGAGCGACTGCAGCGGACGGTGGGCGTCGATGACTGGTTCGAACTGCCCGAGCGCGCCGAGCCACGCCGCTCGCTGTGGAGCAGGGTCGTCACCGACGTCCTGTGGGTCTACCCGGTCGCATTCCTCGCAGCACTGTTCGTCGCGCCACTGCTCGAGGCGCTGCCGGTCGAGTACCGCGTGCTGACCTCCTCGGCCCTCATCACCCTGGCGATGCGCATCGGCGTGGGGCCCCTGCGCAAGCGCCTCCGGTCGCGCCGCACCCTGTAGCCCGCCGGGTCGGCGATCGCTGCGCCGATCGTCCGCGCTCGAGCCACCGAACGGCACCGTCAGGTTTTGAGGCGTGGAGGGGCGCTGGTATGGTTCAGCCTCCGTTCGGGGCTGTAGCTCAGTTGGCAGAGCGCTTCCATGGCATGGAAGAGGTCAGGGGTTCAATTCCCCTCAGCTCCACGAACGAAATCCCACTTCCGTAGGGGTTTCGTGACGCCGCTGGTGCAGCGTGCGATGGTCCGGTGAACGTCTCGTTCTGGGCGGTCATCGCGTCTCGTGCCGAGGCTGGCGACTGCTCTCAGCGTGTCAGCACGAGAAGCCGAACGTTCCGATCAGCCGGTCCGTGGACGAGTAGGCGTTGAGCCACACGGACACGCCGGAGGCGTTGATGTCGAGGTCGACGGAGGCCGGAATGCCGCTGGTGACCACTGCGTCACCTCACGCGTCGGTGGGGCGCGCCGGGGTCAGGCGGTGGTGAATCGCCACCACGTACCGC
>JBMSSR010000242.1:0-4059 GCA_049424465.1 Ilumatobacteraceae bacterium | reverse complement strand
CCGGCCGTGATCGTCCGGGTGCCAGGGCGCGGGGCGGTTCACGTGAACCGCCGCACCCGTCGAGCACCACCGTGCACATGGTTCAGTTGCCGGCGACGGGCCAGCCCATGGGTGAGGGCCCGCCAGCGTGCCGCGGCCGATCACCCCGATGCTCGTTGCCGCCCACCAGCACCCTGAAGCGATGGGTCGCTGCCCGCTCGGCCACCGCCGGCAGCGAGGCGAGGAACCCGAGCGCCTCGACGAGCTCGAGCCGGTCGCCCTGCCAGCGGCAGCGCCCGTCGTCCCCGGAGCGGCCGAGGTCGAGCACCTGCTGCGGGTCGCCGGTGACCACGGACGGCTCGGCGAACACCCGCCCGTCGGGCGCCGTGAACTCGAGACCACGCACGGTGCGCCGCGCCGACCAGTGGTCGTCGTGCAGTCGATGGTGGTGGGAGCGGCACAGCACGACGAGGTTGTCGGGGTGGTTGCCGCCACCGTGCGCCCGGTGCACGAGGTGGTGCACCTCGACGCCCGCCGACCTGGTGCAGCCGGGGAACTGGCAGTGTCGGTCGCGCGCCAGCACGGCCCGCCGCTGCGTCCCGCGCACCACGCCGGCGCGGCGTGACATCGTCACCTCACCGTCGGCGTGATGGGTGACGACCTCGACGACCGCGTCACAGCAGGCGCGCAGCACGGCGGCGGGCGCGACCGGCACCGCCGAGTCGCCCACGTCCACCGTGCACGGTGGCACCTCGACCGCGTGAGATGTGGACAGGTCCGCCGGGCCAGCGCCTTCGATGCGATCATCGACTGCTGGCGCTCGGCGGTTCACGTGAACCGTGTCGATCACGGACGGGTCATGACCGATCGGGGCGGCAGCGGGCGACGGCGCGGTCGCACCGATGGCATCGGCCTCGTCGGTCGGGCTTGCGGTGGTGGCACGCGCACCGGTGCAGTCGACGTGCACCGTCACCAGCGCCGGCGGGGCAAGTGACGGCTCGGTCGCACTGGCGGCCAGCGCCATCGACACCGCTGCATCGGCGCGACGCGCCGCGACCGGCTCGATCGGGTCACCCGGCACCCGCTCGGCGACGAAGCGCTCGACGGCAGCGAGGAAGACCGCACCGTCGTCGCCGGTCAGGCGCAGCGTGATGGTGACCGAGCCATCAGGCTCGACCAGGTGGTGGAGACAACGCTCGCGCCGGATGCGTGCCGCATCGGCCTCGGCCACCTGCGTCGCCCGCCTGGTGGCGGCGACGATGCGCTCGAACTGGGCGGTCGTCGACTCGAGCGCCAGCTCGAGCAGTGCCTGCTCGGTGGCGGGCGTCACCACACGCGTCAGCGCGCGGACCTTGGAGTAGCACAGGTGGCCGCGCGACATTGCGGCGGCGACCAGCGGGACACGTTCGAGTGCCCGAGCCACACGGACCTTTTCACGAGCCGATCTGGCGTCGAGCCCCACCTGCCACGACAGCCACGCTGCACACGACACCTGCTCCCACTGCATCCATCCGCGACGTCGGTCGAACTCGGCGACGTCGCACAGCCAGCGGTATTCGTAGGCCGTGAGATTGGCGGCACCCGCACAGATGGCGGTGGCGAGCTCGTCGTACGAGCGACCCGCGGACTCGAGCGATGCAGCAGAGGGACGGACCGGTTCCATGCACCGACGGTACGAGAGGGGTGCGACACCGTTGTCGATCACGACCATGCGTCCGCTGCGTCGACCGACTACGAAGAAGGAGGTCACATCGCACTGCGCCGTGTTCGTAGTGGCAGTGAGAGTGAGGAGCAAGGAACATGTCGGACGTCACCCGCTTCGTCGGGCCGAATTCGCGCGACACACCGACAGCGCTGCAGGAGATCGAGTCCGGCGGCAAGGTGACCCACTGGATGTGGTACGAGTTCCCGCAGATCAGTGGCCTCGGCTCCAGCCCGACGGCCATCGAGTACGCCATCCGCGACCTCGATGAGGCCGTGGCCTTCCTGCAGCACCCGCTGCTGGGGGCGAACTACCGAGACCTCGTGCGCGCCGTGCACGATCAGGTGACCCGTCGTGGCCTCACCATCAACGACCTGTTCGGCGTCCCCGACGACCACAAACTCGTGTCGTCGCTCACGCTCTTCGAGCAGGCCGCACGCCACCTCGACGACACCGACCTCGCGAGTCTGTGCCGCGCACTCCTCGACGCGGCGGTGGCCGAGGGCTATTCGCCGTGCGCCCACACCAGAGCGCGGTTGGGCATCGCCTGAGCAGCTCTGGCACACTCGCAGAGATCGTTCGACCGGCACGTCGTTGTCGTCGGTCGAGCCAACCGTTGTCGCCATCGCATCACGGCCGGCACGGTCCACGAGGACGACGCCATGACCACCACCAACCCACATCTCACGATGCCGACCGTCGAACGCGGCCCGGCACCGGCCGAGGCGGACGTGGTCGTCGTGGCGGTGCACGGCCGGTCGCAGTCGACCGACTACCTCATCGAGCACCTCGTCGATCCGATCGCTGACGAGCGCATCTGCTGGCTGCTGCCCGCCGCCCACGGCGCCGTGTGGTACCCGGTCGGGTTCATGGCCCCGTTCGCCGACAACCAGCCGCAGCTCGACCACTCGCTCGCCGCACTCGACCGCATTGCGGCACACCTGACCGCCGTTCCGACCACTCGCGTGGTGTGGGCCGGCTTCTCGCAGGGCGCGTGCCTCGTGAGCGAATGGGTCGCCCGACATCCGCGCCGGTGGGGCGGCCTACTGGCGTTCACCGGTGGACGGATCGGTCCCGACGGCACCGACCTGGCCATCGACGAGTCGGCGACAGGGCTCGAGGGCATGCCCGCCTACTTCGGTGTCGGCGCTCGCGACACCTGGGTACCGCTGACGCGCGTCGAGCAGACGGCCGCGGTGTACCGAGCGGCGGGCGCGGACGTCGTGCTCGACGTCTTCGACGACGCACTGCACGAGATCCGCCCCGGTGAGCTCGACCACGCCCGCCGAGTGCTGCACGCCGCACGCCGCTGACCCAGTGCGTGCAGCGTCCGGTTGCACACCAGCGCCAGCAGGTCACCACGTCATCCGTGATCTCGCCGCCCTCCGTCAACAGGCGCCGGGCTCACCCTCGCCGCTCCACGTGAACGCCCAACCGCCGTCTCACCGAACTCTCACCACGACGCGTCACCATGTGGTCCATGACATCGACCTCCGACCACTTCTTCGATCGCCGCAACTTCCTCGTCCTCGCCGGCGGGGCCACCGTGCTCGCCGCGTGTGGGGGCGCTGACTCGTCAGCAACGACAGGGACCAGTGGCACCATCGATACCGGTAGTGCTGCCACGACCGTGACTGACAGCTCGACCAGTGTCGGCGGCAGCTCACCTGCCGCCTGTCTGACACCGCCGAGCGAGACGAGTGGCCCCTTCCCCTCCGACGGCTCGAACAGCAACGGCGCCGGCGGTACCGCGGATGCATTGCACGACCCGCGCTGTGTCCGACGCGACATCCGCAGCAACTTCGACGGCAGCGACACCCAGGAGGGCACGCCGATGACGCTCACCGTGTACGTGAACGATTCGTCGTGCAACCCGCTGGTCGGCGCAGCCGTCTACCTGTGGCACTGCAGCAAGGAGGGCGCGTACAGCGGGTACTCGTCGCGCATGCTCGGTGGCAACTTCGCCGATGCGACCTGGCTGCGCGGTGTGCAGGTCGTCGATGCCGACGGCACCGTCACGTTCGACACGATCCTGCCCGGCCGCTACTCGGGCCGGGCGGCGCACATCCACTTCGAGGTGTTCGCCGACGACACGCTCGAGCAGTCACTGCTCGTCAGCCAGATGGCCTTCGACGACGAGGGCATCGATTCGCTGTACGAAGCCGCCGGCTACGCGACCTCGCTGCAGCACGACACCGACAACGCCGACGACCACATCTTCAGTGACGGCGTCGACCAGCAGCTGCTCACCATCTCCGGTGATGGCGCAACCGCCGTCACCGCCGCGATCCGGGTCGCTCTCTGACGCGCTGACCCACCGCCATCGCTCGACGTCGAGCGGGGATCCCCTCCCGCCCCCGCTCCGTCGCCCCCCGTCC
>JBMSSR010000241.1:0-4098 GCA_049424465.1 Ilumatobacteraceae bacterium | reverse complement strand
CCCCCCCCCCCCCCCACGTCGGTGACACCGACCCAGCTCGCTGCTGGCGGCGCATGGCGCAGCCGCAGCGAACAGGGACGGAGCAGCCCGAACGGGCCGCAGAGCGAGTGAACTGAGCAGAGCGGGCGGTTACGAGACCGCCCGCTCTGTGTTGTTCCAGTAGCGGGCGCGAACGGCCTTCTTGTCGGGCTTGCCGACGGGGGTGAGCGGGAGCGAGTCGACGTAGTCGACCGTCTTCGGGGCCTGCTGCGAGCCCTTGACGTCCTTGACGAGCTGCTGCAGCTCGAGCGTGAGGTCGTCGGATGCGTCGACACCGGGCTTGAGCACGACGACCGCCTTCACGGCCTCGCCCCACTTGGGGTCGGGCACGCCGATGACCATCACCATCGACACCGCCGGATGGGCGCTGATGACGTCCTCGACCTCGCGGGGGAAGACATTGAACCCACCGGTGATGACCATGTCCTTGGTGCGGTCGACGATGTAGAGGAAGCCCTCGTCGTCGAAGCGGCCGACGTCGCCGGTGTGCAACCAGTCGCCCGAGAGGGCCTCGGCCGTCTCGTCGGGCAGGTCCTTGTAGCCGTTCATGACCAGCGGGCCACGCACGCAGATCTCGCCCGACTCGCCGGGGCCGACTGGCCGGTTGTCGGGGTCGAGGAGGGCGAGGTGCATCCACGGCACCGGCCGACCGCACGACGCCAGCCGCTCGGGCTTGGAGAGGTCGTGCTCGCCCTTCTTGAGGTGCGTGAGCACCATCGGCGCCTCGGTCTGGCCGAAGAACTGGAAGAAGATCGGTCCCCAGTGCTCGATGGCAGCGGCCAGCTTGGCCGGGCTCATCGGGGACGCCCCGTAGAAGATGGTCTCCATCGACGACATGTCGGCGGTGTGGTAGCGGGAATGGCCCTGCAGGGCGTAGAGCATGACGGGCACGAGCAGCGTGCACGTGATGCGGTGCTGCTCGACGAGGTCGTAGAACGCGTCGGGGCTGAAGGCCTCCATCACGTAGAACGTGCCGCCCGAGGTGAGCACCGGTGCCAGCAGCGACAGCGCGGCGTGCGACAGCGGTGTGGCGACGGCGATGCGCAGCGGTGTGGGGAACTCCCACTCGGCCATCTGGATCCAGGTCATCGCCTGCCAGACGCGCTGCGTCATCAACACACCCTTGGGCCGGCCGGTGGTGCCGCCGGTGTAGACGACGGTGCACAGGTCCTCGAGGTGCACGTCGGCTGCGACGAGGGGCTGGGGCGTGAACTGGTCGGCGAGGGCCAGGTAGTCGGTGCCGACCCCGTCGGGGCCGAAGCCGAGCAGCGTGAGAGCGGGGTACTGAGCCTTGATCTCGGCAGCCCGCTCGGCGAAGTGCTCGGCGTCGTACACGAGGCACGAGATCTCGGCGTCGCCGACGGCGTACGCGTGGTCGACCAGCGACCCCATCGGGTGCAGTGGGGTGAGGACCGCCCCGTTCACCAGCGTCGCCATTGCGTTGAGGAGTACCTCGGGGCGATTCTTCGAGAGGATCGCGAGCCGCGTGCCGCTGACCACCCCGACGTGCCGCTGGGCCTGCACGAACTGGCTGGTGCGCGCCTTGACGTCGGCGTACGAGAGCACGCCGGTCGAGGTATGGATGCACGGCGCATCGGCGAACTCGTCGAGGCTGCGGACGACCAGATGGGGCAGGAGCGGCTGCTCGTGGAGGATGGCGACCATGGTGGTGCGGTGCGCCGCGTCAGAGAATCTGGAAGGCGACGATCATCGCGATGAGGCCGAGCGAGATGAACATCATCGCCACACTCGCCGCGGCATCACGTTGCACCGACCGCTGCAGCTCGGGATCGGGCTGCGGAGGTGTGACGTTCTGGTCCTTGATCTGGTAGGTCATTCGTGTCCCCCACGACTCGCTGTCCAACAGTGACGCGACCTTAGCGTATGTTAAGGCGTCATGGATCTGGGAGAGAACCCGACGACGGCTCGGCTGCGCGAACGCCTCGAGGCGTTCATGGACGAGCACATCTATCCGAACGAGGACCGGTTCTTCCGCGAGTCGATGGAGCTCGGGCCGTGGGCGGTGTGGCCGGTGGTCGAGGAACTCAAGCCGGTCGCCCGCGAGGCGGGGCTGTGGAACCTGTTCCTGCCCGAGAGCGATCTCGGCCACGGGCTGACCAACCTCGAGTACGCGCCGCTCTGCGAGGTCATGGGCCGGTCGCACCTCGCCCCCGAGGTCTTCAACTGCGCCGCACCCGACACGGGCAACATGGAGACGCTG
Organism: Ilumatobacteraceae bacterium; assembly: GCA_049424465.1. Taxonomy (GTDB): domain Bacteria; phylum Actinomycetota; class Acidimicrobiia; order Acidimicrobiales; family Ilumatobacteraceae; genus UBA668. Next base: position 1,838 of record JBMSSR010000241.1, on the reverse strand, counting down.
GTGCGCTATGGCACGCCCGAACAGCAGCAGCGGTGGCTCACCCCGCTGCTCGCGGGCGAGACCAGATCGGCATTCGCGATGACCGAGCCGGCGGTGGCGTCGAGCGACGCGACCAACATCGAGAGCTCGATCGTGCGCGACGGCGACGAGTACGTCATCAACGGGCGCAAGTGGTACACGACCAACGCCACCCATCCGCGCTGCGAGATCATCATCTTCATGGGCAAGTCCGACCCGGACAATCCCGATCGGCACCGCCAGCAGTCGATGATCCTCGTCCCCAAGGACACGCCAGGTGTCGAGGTGCTCCGCCCGCTGCCGGTCTTCAACTTCTACGGCATGCCCGACCGTGCCTCGGAGGTGCAGTTCACCGACGTGCGCGTGCCCGCCACCAACATGCTGCTGGGCGAGGGTCGTGGTTTCGAGATCGCCCAGGGCCGCCTCGGGCCGGGGCGCATCCACCACTGCATGCGCCTCATCGGGCTCGCCGAGCGGGCGCTCGAGATGATGTGCCGCCGCACCGAGCACCGGGTGGCGTTCGGGCGGCCGGTCTCGACGCAGACCGTCACGCTCGAGCGCATCGCCGAGGCCCGCATCGCGATCGAGCAGACCCGCCTGCTGACGCTCAAGACCGCGCACCTGATGGACACGGTGGGCAACAAGGAAGCCCGTCGCGAGATCGCGATGATCAAGATCGCTGCACCGCAGATGGCGTGCCAGGTCGTCGACTGGGCGATGCAGGCGTTCGGCGGCGGGGGGACGAGCAACGACTTCGGGCTCGCGGCGATGTACGCGACAGCTCGTCTGCTGCGACTGGCGGACGGTCCCGACGAGGTGCACCGCAACCAGCTCGGCCGGCTCGAGGTGCAGCGACACTCGGCGAAGGGTCCGGTCGAGGCACGGGCACCGTTCGTGCCGCACTGGTAGACCCGCGACCCGCAGGTCGCGCAGCGACGGCGTCAGCTGTCGGCGGCGTCGAGCGCGACGAGTACCTGGTGCAGGCTGACCCGGTCGCCCACCGCCACGGCGATCTCGCGAACGACTGCCGGCTGGGTGGCACGCAGGGTGTGCTCCATCTTCATCGCCTCGACCACCGCGATGGTCTGACCGACGTCGACCTGCTGGCCGACGGCGACGTCGATGCTGACGACGGTGCCGGGCATCGGGCTGATGATCGTGAGCCCTGCCGCCGCCGTGGCATCGCGGCGCGATCCGTGCGCAGGCGCCGCAGCGAGGTACCACGCGGCGCCGCCCTGACCGACCCAGACGCCCGTCGCAGAGGCCGACACCCACAGCGTGTTCGCGACACCGTCGACGACGAGGCGCAGGTCGGGCCCGTCACCCTCGGCGCGCACGCGACCTGACCAGTCGCCGACTGCGGCGTGCCAGCTGCCGTCACCGGCATCGCGGAGGCGGGTCTCGAGGACCGCACCGACGTTGTCGAGCAGCCGCACGGCGACCTCGGCGGGCTCGCCGATGCGCCAGCCGCGCCGGTCGTCCCCCGGCCCGGCGCCGGCCGGGCCCGCCTGGCGCTACCTCGGGCTCGCGCATGGTGCTTACGCGCTGTTCGAGACGCCGGCTGGGATCGTGCTGCTCGACCGGCGGGCGGCCCATGAGCGGGTTTGGTTCGAGCGGCTGCAGGAGCAGTTTCGCGCGGGCAACGTGGCGGCGCAGCGGCTGCTGCTCCCCGTGCCGGTGGAACTCGACCCGGTGGCGTCCAGCCTGCTGACCGACGGCCGGCCCTTCCTCCTTGGCTGGGGTTTTGAGGTGGCCGAATTTGGGCGGAATTTTTTACGGATTGAGTCCGTGCCCGCCGGGATGGAGCCGGCCGCCGCGGC
>JBMSSR010000240.1:0-4102 GCA_049424465.1 Ilumatobacteraceae bacterium | reverse complement strand
TGGGGGTAGAGACCGGTTGCGTCGGGATCGTTGCCTCTGAGGCGGCCGGTGAAGTCGGTGTCGTCGACGAACGCCTGCGGTGACACACCCACGACCCGCGCCGCGAGGTCGACGTCGAATGGCTGTGCCGATGCGTCAGGTCGCCGCATGGGGTCGTTCACGATGTAGGTCGGGCGCGCCGCGATGAGGGCGTCGTCGATGGCGCGGATCGCGGTCGGCCCGGTGGTCGCGTCGGCGAGGACGATGACGACGTCGGGCTGTGCGGCAACGAGTTGATCGACCGCCGCCTGCAGTGACTCCTCGGCGGCGCTGAAGGCCGCGCTCGCGGACACGCTGACCCCCTTGGCGCGCAGTGATCGCTGCACGTGCTCGGCGAGAGGTCTGCCGTACGGATCGTCGAGATAGACGAGGGCGGTACGCGCGCCACCGGCATCGTCGGCGAGGGCCGCCAGCGCAACAGCCTGCAGCGAGTCGCTCGGTACTGTGCGGATGAACAGCCCGTTGTCGGGGAAGTCGTCGAGCGCGAGTGCCGACGCAGTGGGCGAGCACGTGAGGACACCCGCGTCGACTGCGGTGGACAGCGCTGCGAGTGTGGCGATCGACGAGGTCGGTCCGATGATGACGTCGGCGCGCGACTGCACCAATTCCTGCACGGCGAGCACGGCGGTGGTCGCGGAGTCGCCCTCGTCGCGGACGTCGACGACGACGGGCTGGCCGGCGATACCGCCCTGCGAGTTGATCTCCTGGGCGGCGAGCTTGACAGCGGCCTCGACCGAGATGCCGATCTCGACGCCCGGCCCGATGGTGGGCACGACGACGCCGACCTTGAACACCCCGTCGTCGATGTGGACCGTGGTCGGTGCCGCCACGGTGGTCGTCGTGGTGGTCGCCGCCGGACGCGCGTCGTCGACACTGCTGCATGCGCCGACGATGACGGCGAGCACGGTGCCTGCCGCCGCGACCCTCGACCGATGCATGTGGCGAGTGTACGAGAGGGACGCAGCAACCTCTGGCGCGCCGTGTCCTCTCAGGGCATGATGTCGGCCAGTGACAACCGACGCGGACCTGGTGGTGGGTATTCGCGCAGGGGAGACTTCGGCCGCCGAAGAGCTCTACGTGCGCTACCTCGATCGGACGCGTGCCGTGGCGCAGGCAGTCGGTCGTCACCCTGATGTCGTCGACGACCTCGTGGCCGAATCGTTCACACGGGTGCTCGAGTCGATCCATGCAGGGCGCGGACCGGTCTCCGACATCGGGTCGTACCTCGCCGCAGTGGTGCGACACCTCGCCGTCGACCGCTTCCGGCGCGGCACTCGGTTGGTGTCCCTCGACGACGTCGACCAACTCGATGCTGCGGTGGTGGTCGGCGACCTCGACGACGATGGGCTGATACCCGATGCGGCGCGCCGCCCCGCGTCGCCGATCGGCTCGGTCCTCGCCGACTTCGAGCGCAGGGTGGCGCGAACGGCGCTCGACCGACTTGCCCCGTCGGTGCAGGAGGTGTTGCTGCACACCGTGGTGAATGGCGAGACGGCGGGCGAGGCTGCTGCAGTGTTCGGCGTGTCACCCCCGTCGATGGCGAGCCGTGCCTACCGCGCACGCGAGCGACTCCGCCAGGAGTACCTGTCGGCACAGGTGCCGCCCACCGAACTGGTCGAGTGCGCGCGTTGTGCCGATCTGCTCGGGGCGTACGTGCGCGGTGCGCTGCGCACACGCCGTCGTCGAGCGGTCGAGCACCACCTCGGTGTGTGCGAATCGTGCCGTCAGCGCGAGGCGGAAGTACGTCACGTCAACGGCTCGCTGCCAGGCACCATGATCGACGGGTGACGACCGTGTACGAGCTCGGCAGTCATCGGCGTCCGGACTCGCCACGGGCCTGAGCGGTTCGGCACACTTGCGGCGAGCGGCCCGCGGTCGCCCACCTCGGGAGGTGCAGTGTGCAACCGGAGTCATCTGCTGGGTCGATCGACCGCGAGGCGCTGCGCGCCAGGTATCGGGCCGAGCGCGACAAGCGGCTTCGTCCCGAGGGGAACGAGCAGTACGTCGAGCCGACCGGCCGGTTCGCACACTTCCTCGCCGACCCGTACGCGTCTCGCGTCGAGCGCCCAGCGCTGCACGACCATGTGACGGTCGCGGTCATCGGTGGTGGCTTCGCCGGACTGCTCGCCGGCGCGCGCCTGCGCCAGGCGGGCATCGACGACCTCCGCATCATCGAGGGCGGAGGCGACGTCGGGGGTGTGTGGTACTGGAACCGATACCCGGGCGCGATGTGCGACACGGCGGCGATGGTGTACCTGCCCCTGCTCGAGGAGACCGGCCACCGACCGTCCCAGAAGTACGTGTACGCGCCCGAGATCCATGCGCAGGCGGTACGTATCGCCCGCACGTTCGGCCTGTACGAGCGGGCGGTGTTCTCGACCGCGATCACCTCGCTGGAGTGGGATGACGCAGCGAGCCGGTGGACGATCAGCACCGATCGCGGTGACCGGATGACGGCACAGTTCGTGGTCATGGGCACCGGGCCGTTGCACCGCCCGAAGCTGCCAGGCATCGAGGGGATCGAGACGTTCGGTGGACACTGCTTCCACACGAGCCGGTGGGACTACGCGTACACCGGCGGCGACCCGTCCGGTGCGCCGATGACGGGTCTCGCCAGTCGCCGGGTCGGCATCATCGGCACCGGTGCGACCGCTGTGCAGTGCATCCCGCCGCTGGGGCGCGACGCGAAGGAACTGTTCGTCTTCCAGCGGACGCCGTCCTCGATCGACGTTCGCAACAACCACGCCATCGATGCCGAGTGGTTCGCCTCGCTCCAGCCCGGCTGGCAGCAGGAGTGGCTGACGAACTTCGTGACCCTGCAGACCGGTGGGTTCGCCGAGGTCGACCTGGTGATGGACGGCTGGACCGACATCACCAAGCGGATCCGCGACCGGATGGTGCAGCTGGTCACCGCCGGTGGAGAGCCAGGACCTGCGACGCTGCAGCGTGCGTACGAGGAGAGCGACGACGAGAAGATGTCCGAGATCAGGTCGCGCGTCGACTCGGTCGTCGCCGATCCGGCGACAGCAGAGGGCCTGAAGCCGTGGTACCGACAGCTCTGCAAGCGGCCGTGTTTCCACGACGAGTACCTGCAGACGTTCAACCGGCCGAACGTGCACCTCGTCGACACCGATGGCAGAGGGGTCGAGCGGATCGACGAGACGGGTGTCTGGGTGGGCGACCGGCATGTCGAGCTCGACTGCATCGTGTTCGCCTCGGGCTTCGAGGTCGGCACGTCGTACGCGCGGCGATCGGGGTTCGAGACGGTGGGACGCGGCGGCGAGACGCTGAGCGACCACTGGGCGGATGGCATGCGCACGCTGCACGGCATGCACGTGCGCGGGTTCCCGAACCTCTTCGTGATGCAGCCCAACCAGGGCGCCAATCTCATCTCCAACATCACGCACAACTTCGTGGAGGGCAGCGTCACGATGGCGAGCGTCGTGCGGCACGCACTCGACGTGGGGGCCGACGTGGTCGAGCCGACCGAGACTGCAGAGGCTGACTGGGTCGCGCTGCTGGAGGGGACGACTCGAGGGTTCCTCGGCAGCCCCGAGTGCACACCCGGCTATTACAACAACGAGGGTCGGCCGATCGGCCGGCGCGAGCGCCTCAACGGCAGCGGATTCCCGGATGGTGCTGCCGCGTTCTTCCGGTACATCACCGAGTGGCGCTCGTCGGGCCGGTTCGAGGGCCTCGAATTCGCGGCCGGCGAGGGAGAGCCCGTCGGCTGAGGGCCATCGTCGCGGCGTCGCCGTGACGCAGTTCGTGCGTCAGCGGTCGGGGCCGTCCTGGTCGCGGAGGAACTGCTCGACCTCGGCCATCAGCTCGGCACTGTCGACCTCGTCGGCGAGCGCAGGCGTGGGTTCGGCGCCCTCGTCGTCAGCGAGCTCGGTGTCGTCGTCCTCGTCGTCCTCGGTGTCGAACAGGTCGTCGTCGTCCATCGACTCGAGTCGGTCGAGGTAGTTGACGAGGTCGTCGTTGTCGGCCACGTACGCCGACACCTGGAGGTCGTACTTGTCGGCAGCTGCGGCGAGCGTGCCACGGGGGGCGGGCGTGCCGA
>JBMSSR010000239.1:0-4126 GCA_049424465.1 Ilumatobacteraceae bacterium | reverse complement strand
CTACTGGGACATCGACCTGCAGTCGGCCACTGCGCCGGCGTTCAGCGCCACGCTCGTCTCGCTCGACGGCACCAAGGTGGCCACCGGCAAGGACTTCGAGAGCGACGGCAGGCCCAAGGGCACGGTCGTGGTCGTCGGCGAGGCGCGGGCCCACGCCCTGGCGACTGCACTCGAGCACGCCACCTTCACGGTGCGCTCGGTCGAGGAGAAGCCGTACCGCAGCACGCCCAAGGCACCGTTCATGACCAGCACGCTGCAGCAGGAGGGTGGCCGCAAGCTGCGCCTCGGTGCGGCGCAGGTGATGCGACTCGCGCAGGGCCTGTACGAGCGCGGCTACATCACCTACATGCGTACCGACAACGTCGTGCTCAGCGACGAGGCGCTCACCGCCGTGCGTGCCGAGGTGCAGCGCTCGTTCGGCGGCAACTTCCTGTCACCCCAGCCACGCCAGTACAGCACCAAGGTGAAGAACGCGCAGGAGGCCCACGAGGCCATCCGGCCCACGACGCCGCTGCGCTCGCCCGACTCGGTCGCCGGCGAGATGAACGCCCAGGAACTCGCGCTGTACCGCCTCGTCTGGCAGCGCACGCTCGCGTCGCAGATGGCCGACGCCGCGGGCACCACGGTGTCGGTTCGCCTCGGCGCCGAGGCCGCCGAGGACGGCGGTCGCACCGACGCCGTCTTCGCAGCGAGCGGCACCACCATCACCTTTGCCGGCTATCGCCAGGTCTACGTCGAGAGCAGCGACGACACGTCCGACGACGACAAGGAAGCCCTGCTGCCGCCGCTGCGCCAGGGCGACACGGTCGCCGTCGCGTCGCTCGAGCCGCAGGGACACACCACCACCCCTCCGGCGCGTTACACCGAGGCGTCGCTCGTCAAGAAGCTCGAGGAGCTGGGCATCGGCCGACCCAGCACGTGGGCGTCGATCATCCAGACCGTGCAGGACCGCGGCTATGTCTGGAAGAAGGGGCAGGCCCTCGTGCCGACATGGACCGCGTTCGCGGTGGTCGGCCTGATGGAGCAGCACTTCGACGGGCTCGTCGACTACGCCTTCACCGCGCGCATCGAGGAGGACCTCGACGCCATCGCGCGCAACGAGCGCCAGAAGCACGAATGGCTGCACGACTTCTACTTCGGCGACGAGGAAGAGCGCCTGCCCGGCCTCAAGCGACTCGTCGAGGAGAACCTCGACAGCATCGACGCCGCCGAGATCAACACGTTCCCGATCGGGCTCGACCCCGACGGCGTCCTCGTCGTCGTCAAGCCCGGCAAGTACGGCCCCTACGTCAAGCGTGGCGACGACACTGCCAGCGTGCCCGACGACATGTGCCCCGACGAGCTCACCGTCGACGTCGCGCTCGCGCTGCTGTCGGCGCCGAAGAGCGACGAGCCCATCGGCGAGTTCGAGGGCCTGCCCGTGTTCGCCAAGAACGGTCGCTACGGCCCCTACGTGCAGTGGGGCACCCCCGACCAGCCACCGCCCGGCATGACCAAGCCGAAGATGTCGAGCCTGTTCAAGACGATGGTGCTCGAGCGCACGTCGCTCGCCGAGGCCATCGAGCTGCTGCAGCTGCCGCGCACGATCGGTACCGACCCCGCTGACGGCGAACCGATCCTCGCCAACAACGGTCGCTACGGCCCGTACATCCAGAAGGGCAAGGACTACCGCACGATCGGCAGCGAGGAGCAGCTGCTCACCATCACGCTCGAGGAAGCGCTGTCGATCCTCGCCCAGCCGAAGGTCTTCCGCCGCGGCGGCAGCCCGGCCGCCAAGCCACCGTTGCGCGAGTTCGGCAACGACCCGGTCAGCGGCAAGCCGGTGCTCGCCAAGGAGGGCAAGTTCGGCGTGTACGTCACCGACGGCGAGACCAACGCCTCGCTCAGCAAGGGTGACCGCCTCGAGGCGATGCTGCCCGAGCGCGCCTTCGAGCTGCTCGCCGTGCGGCGCGACGCGATCATCGAGAAGGGCGGCGTCGCCGGCCGCAAGGCTGCTGCCACCAAGCGAGCTGCTGGCACGGCCGCCAAGAAGGCTGCCGCGAAGAAGGCCCCGGCCAAGAAGGCAGCCGCCAAGAAGTCGCCAGCGAAGAAGGCGGCAGGTGCCGGCGCCACAACAGCCCCTGTCAAGAAGGCGGCTGCGAAGAAGGCAGCCCCGAGGACGACGGCGGCTGACGACTCGCCGGTCCCGCAGCTCGACGACTGACACCCGCCCGGGCGGGACAGCGCCCGGCCACCCCGCTCGCCGCGCACCGGCTCGGTAGGGTTCGTGGTCCCATGGGTCGCTACATCGCGCTGGAGGGTTCGGAGGGCTGCGGCAAGAGCACCCAGGCAGCGCGCCTCGCCCAGGCACTCGACGGGGTGCTCACCCGCGAGACGGGTGGCACCGATGTCGGCCGACGCATCCGCGCCATCCTCCACGACACCTCGGTCACCGATCTGTCGTACCGCGCCGAGGCGCTGCTCGCCGCCGCCGACCGCGCCCAGCACCTGCACGAGGTCGTCTGTCCCGCGCTCGCCGCCGGCCGCCACGTCGTCAGCGACCGCAGCGTGTACTCGACGCTCGCCTACCAGGGCTATGGCCGCGGTCTCGCGGTCGACGAGGTCCGTCACCTCAACGACTGGGCGGTCGACGGGCTGTGGCCCGAGCTCGTGGTGCTCATCGACGCCCCCGCCGACGTGCTCGCCCAGCGGATGAGCGGCCGCGACCTCGACCGGTTCGAGCGCGAGGACGGCGGCTTCCACGATCGCGTGCGCGAGGGCTTCCGCACCATGGCGCAGGCCGAGCCCCTGCGGTGGGTCGTCATCGACGGCTCGCAGTCGGTCGACGGCGTCGCCGACGCGGTGCGCACCGCGGTCCGCGATCGGCTGGGCATCTGATGTTCCCCGAGTACGCACGATCGGTGTGGGACGGCGTCGTCGGCCAGCAGCGCGCGATCGCACAGCTCACCTCGGCGGCGACGTCGGCGGTGCACGCCTACCTGTTCATCGGCCCGCCCGGGTGCACCAAGGACGAGGCGGCGCGCGCATTCGCAGCGCTCGTCATGGCCGGCATCGACGACCCCGAGCACCGCGACGCACGGCTCGTGCTGGCCGGCGAACACCCCGACGTGCGCGAGGTCGAGCGCGTCGGCGCCACCATCTCCAAGGAGCAGGTCTCCGAGATCATCCGCAATGCAGCACTCACACCGTCCGAGGGCGACCGCAAGGTGCTGATCCTGCACGAGTTCCACCTGCTGTCGGCCGACGGCGCGGCACGGCTGCTGAAGACCCTCGAGGAACCACCGCCCAACACGGTCTTCGTCGTGCTCGCCGACCAGGTGCCACCCGAGTTGGTCACCGTCGCGTCGCGGTGCGTGCGCATCGACTTCGCCGAGATCCCCGAGGCCGCGGTGCGCGAGGCCCTCGAGGCGCACGGTGTCGCCCGCGACACCGCCGAGGTCGTCGCCAAGGCGGCGGAGGGCAACCTCGATCGCGCCCGCGACCTCGCCAACGACCCAGCCCTCGTGCGGCGACGCGCGGCGTTCGCCGCCATCCCGTCTCGACTCGACGGGACGGGCGCCCGCGTGGTCGCGCTCGTGCGCGAACTCGAGGGCCTCATCGAGGAGGCAGCCGCGCCGCTGGTCGCCCGCCACCAGCGCGAGGTCGCCGATCTCGAGGCACGCGTCGCTGCCCTCGGCGAGCGCGGCAGCGGCCGAAAGGCCCTCGAGGACCGCCACAAGCGCGAGATCCGCCGACACGTCACCGACGAACTGCGCAGTGGGCTGTCGCTCGTCGCCGCCACCTATCGCGATGCATTCGCAGCCGGCCACCTCGTGCGCCACGACGCCGCGGTGCACGCCGTCGAGCGCATCCACCAGGCCATCGCCGCCCTCGGCCGCAACGCCAACGAGACGCTCCTGCTGCAGGCCCTGCTGCTCGAGCTGCCGACCCTCGAGCGCTGACGCCAGCCCGGGCCGCCCGGCCCATTCCGGGTGGGCCGCTCCGACCTCCGCCGCTAACATTGCGCCTCACGCCCGGGTAGCTCAGTCGGTAGAGCAACGCACTCGTAATGCGTAGGTCAGGAGTTCGATTCTCCTCCCGGGCTCCATGTGATGTCGCGAGACATCGAGGACAGCCCGAACTCCTA
>JBMSSR010000238.1:0-4297 GCA_049424465.1 Ilumatobacteraceae bacterium | reverse complement strand
GCGTCGACCGAGGCCAGCACCTCGGCGTCCCACTCGGGGTGGCGGTTGATGGCGCGGTACACCAACTGCTGCCGCCGGCCGAGCGCGTCGAGCTGTTCGGCCGACAGGGTGACGTCGCGGACGCCGGCCTCGACTGCGGACAGCTCTGCCGCAACGGCTGCTGCCGAGTCGAGTGCGACAACACCATCGCCCGTCGGCGAGGTCGTGCTCGGGGCACCCGATGGCGCAGTCGTGGCGATGGGCGCCGTGGTCGAGATGCTGACGGTCTGCGACGACGACTCCGTCGACGTCGAACACGCGGCGAGGACGAGAAGCCCTGCCATCGCGCTTCGCACCAGTCCGCGGGTCATGCAGACAGTGTCGCGCCGATCGCCGCGGACTCGCGTGGACGTTCGACGACTCAGGCGATGAAGCTCGCGCAGGTGGGGCCGCTGGTGTCGAACGTGAACCCGGTCTTCGCCAGCGACGTCACACAGAACTGCACCGTGGCACCGGTGATACCGGTGTACGTGTTCGACGAGATGACGGCCTGGCCCTTGGTGTTGGTGAGGCCGGACTTGGTCGACGAGCCGGCGACACCGGTCACCGTCCAGTTGCCGGTCACCGTCACCGATGCCACGGCGACACCGCTCGCGTTCACCACGGTCACCGTGACGGACCCGCTCGTGCCGGTCTTCGCCACCTTCTTGACGATCGACAGCGACGACACCTTCACGAGCTGTACTGACGAGACCGTGAGGCTGAAGGCACTCGATGCCGTCCGACCCGCACCGTCGACCACCGTCGCCGTGAACGAGAACGAGCCCGACACGGTCGGGGTGCCCGACACCACACCGGTCGTCGACATGCTCAACCCACTGGGAAGCGCACCGGCCGACACGCTCCAGGTCTTGGTGCCCGAGCCGCCGGTCGACGCGAGCGTCGTCGAGTAGGCCGCACCTTGCGTCGCGCCCGGCACCACCGACGTCGAGATCGCCAGCGGCGCCACCACCACGAGCGAGAGCGAACGCGACGCCGAGCGGACTGGGGTGCCGTTGTCGGTCGCCGTGAACGTGACGGTGACGGTCGTGGCGGCGGTCGGCGTACCCGAGACGACGCCGGTCGACGAGTTGATCGAGAGGCCCGTCGGCAGGCCGGTGGCCGACCATGTGTAGGTCCCGCTGCCGCCTGCCGCAGCAACCGTGGCGCTGTACACCGAGTTGACCGTGGCCTCGGCCAACGACGCGGTGGTGACCGTGACCGGGTTGACGACGATCAGGCTCAGCGCCTGGTCGGCGGTCCGCAGTGCACCATCGGTGGCACGGACGGTGAACGAGTACGTCCCAGCCGTCGCGACGGTGCCCGACAGGACACCGAGGCTCGACAGCGAGGCACCGGCAGGCACCGCGCCTGCCACCACGCTCCACGTCTTGGTTCCCGAACCGCCAGTAGTGGCCAAGGTGTAACTGAAGGCCGAGTTGGTGGTCGCCGAGTTGAGCGAGGTGGTGGAGATCGCGAGCGGCGCCGACACCGTCAGCGTCAGCGTGCGGGTTGCGGTCCGCGCCGGGGTGCTGGTGTCGGTCGCAGTAAGGCTGACCGTCGACACCGCGGCAGTGGTGGGCGTGCCCGACAGCAGGCCGGTGCTGTCGAGCGTGAGTCCGCTCGGCACACCGGTGGCGGCCCAGGTGTAGGTGCCGCTGCCACCCGTCGCACCCAACGTCAGGCTGTACAGCACACCGACCGTTCCGGCCGGCAGCGACGACGTGGTGACGCTCATCGGCGCGAGCACCGTGAGCGTGAGGTCCTGGTCGTCGGTACGGCCGAGTGCGTCGGTGACCCGCACCGTGAACGCCGTCGATCCCGCAGTCGCAACCGTGCCGGACAGCACGCCGCCGGTCGACAGCGTCGCGCCGGTGGGCAGCGAACCGGTGACGACCGCCCAGGTCTTGGTGCCGGCACCCGCCGAGACCGCAAGCGTGTAGCTGAACGACGAGTTGGTCGTCGCGCTGTTCAACGTCGTCGTCGTGACGGTCGGTGCGGCAGCGATCGTCAGGCTGAGCGACCGGGACGACGATCGGCTCGACGTGTCGCGGGCGACGACGGTGAAGGTCGATGTACCGAGTGTGGTGGGCGTACCCGAGATCACGCCGTCGGTGCCGAGGGTCAGCCCGGCCGGCAGCGTGCCGGTGGTCGACCACGTGTAACCACCGCTGCCGCCGGTGGCGGTGAGCGTGGCCGAGTACGCGTAGCCCACACCACCATCGGGCAGCGACGACGTCGTCACGACGAACAGCGGGTCGACTGACAGCGACAGCACCTGATCGTCGCTGCGGCCGAGCGCATCGGTGACCTGCACGGTGAACGTGTACAGCCCGGTGGCGGTCGGGGTGCCCGAGATGACACCGGCGGTCGACAGCGTGACACCCGGCGGCAGTGAACCAGCGGTGAGCGCCCAGGCGTAGGGCGAGGTACCGCTCGACACCGTCAGCGTCCGTGAGATCGCGATGTTGACCGTCGCCGCCGTGAGCGCAGTGGTCGACACCACCGGCGGCGCCGAGACCGACAGCGACATCGTGCGCGACGACACCATGGCGGGCGAACCCGAATCGGTGACGGTGAACGTGATCGAGTACGTGCCTGCCGTGGTCGGGGTGCCCCACAGTTCGCCGGTGGCAGCCGTGAGGTACAGACCGGCGGGCAGCGTCGTCGAGGTCCACGTGTAGGGCGTGGTCCCCAGCGACGCCGACAACGTGGTCGAGTACGACACGTTCTGGCCACCGCCCGGCAGCGAGCTCGTCACGATGTACAGCCCGAGGTCGATCGCCACCGTGACAGACGAGGTGGCCGTGCGGCCCGCAGCGTCGGTGACTCGAACCGCGAACGTGGACGTGCCCTGCGCCGTCGGCGTGCCCGACACGACACCCGAGGTGCTCGACAGGCTGAGGCCCGCCGGCAGCGAGCCCGACGTCACGGCCCAGGTGTAGGGGGCGGTACCGTCGACCACGGTCAGACCGGCCGCGTAGGCGTTCTGCACGTAGCCGGTGGGCAGGCTCGTCGTCGTGATCGACGGCGCGGTGGTCGCGGACTGCGCACACCTGATCGAGGTGCGGTTGCTGAGGCTCGCGCGGTTGAAGCCGACGAGCGTGCCGTACGTCCCTGAGGGGCTCTCGACACCGATCGTGGCCGACGCACCGAAGTCGTACGAGGCGCTACCGGCGACCACGTCGAGGTAGTTGAACGTGATCGAGCCGGTTGCCTCGTCGAACGCCGCCTGGAACGTGAGGGCGCTACCCGACACCGAGTAGTGCGGCACGTTCACCCACGACACGACGAACGTGCGCGAGGGCGCAGTCCCGATCGTCCGGGTCAGCACGGTGCCGCCGACACCGGGGTTGAGGTCGTCCCAGAAGGGCGCAACGAGCCCATCGGGCGCGCCGACGACTGGGATGGTGTCGTTCGTGTAGGACGTCGCCGTCGAGCCAAACGTCATCAGACCGTTCGAGCCCACGGCGATCGACGTGAACGAGTCGCCGTAGTAGGTGACGGCGAACGGCAGGGTGACGTTGGTCGCCGAGTCGTCCGACATCGTCAAGCCGGTACCGCCCGCGTAGTCGAGCCAGGTGTACGCCACGGCGCCGCACACGTACGGCGAGGGCGCGGCGTCGGTGGTGGCCGACCCGGTGTTCGACCAGTCGGTCACGCTGTTGCCGTTGCCCGTGTCGTACCGGTTGCCGGCGCGCACGCGATAGCAGTACGAGGTGCTCGGCTGCAGCCCGCTGACGATCGTCGACGTGGAGTTGGCACCGACCGTCGAGACCGTGGCCCAGTTGGTGCAATCACCCGTCGACTGCTGCACCTCCTGGTACGACTCGAACGACGTTCCGTCGGTCCAGTCGACACGGATGGATGATGCCGACAGCGCGGTCGCGGTCAGATTGGACGGGGCGCCCTCGACGGGCTGCGAGGCGGTCGCGCAGCTCCCGGTCATCGCACCGACGTTGAGGCGGCCACCTGTCACCGTGATGCCGCTCAGCGAGGCAGTCGGCGACGTCGATCCGAGGATCGCGCTGCGGATCTCGAACGCCGTCAACGACGGGTTCATCGACGCACACAGCGCCACCGCACCGCTGACGTGCGGCGTGGCCATCGACGTGCCGCTGTACGACCCGTAGGTGTTGCCCGGCAGTGTCGAGTTGACACCAACGCCGGGGGCGCCGAGGTCGACCATCGTGGCGCCATAACTCGAGAACGAGGCCTTGGCACCCGCCGAGTCGATCGCGGCGACGGTGAGCATGCAGTCCCAGCCGCGCGCCGCGCC
>JBMSSR010000237.1:0-4310 GCA_049424465.1 Ilumatobacteraceae bacterium | reverse complement strand
TCGCCGACCGGTTCGACACCGCCCCCGAACTGCCCCGGTCGGTCACCGCTGCCGCTGCCCGGGCGAGCACCGTCTCGCTCGACTCAGCCGGCACCACGACCGCCACCGGCACCACGCCCATCACGGCGCAGACCACACCGGCCATCGTCGACGGCGCACCCGTGCCCCTCGCCGACACGTTCCTGCTCGAGAGCCGACCGTCGTCCACCCGCACGCTGTTCCTCGACTTCGACGGCGGCACCGTCACCGGCAGCGTGTGGAACACCTACTGGAACGACAACTCCATCACCGCCAACGCCGCCGACTTCGACAACACACCGGGCACGTTCAGCGCCTACGAGCTCGCCACCATCCAGCACATCTGGTCAGAGGTCGCCGAGGACTACGCGCCGTTCGACATCAACGTCACCACCAAGGACCCCGGCCTCGATGCGATCGACCGCACCAGCCTCGCCGACACCACCTACGGCACCTGGGTCCTCATCACCGACGAGCCCACCAGCACCGTCAACTGCTCGTGCAACGGCCTCAGCTACATCGGCGTGTTCGACTGGTACGACGGCTTCACCTCGCACATGTCGTACCAACCGGCATGGTCCTTCGGCACCAACATCGACAACGGCACGATCATCGCCCACGAGGCCGGCCACTCACTCGGCCTCAGCCACGACGGCACCTCGACCACCGGCTACTACGCGGGCAACGGCAACTGGGTACCCACGATGGGCCGCTCGTACACGCGTGCCGTCTCGCAGTGGAACAACGGCTCGTACTCCGGCGCGAACAACACCGAGGACGATGTGGCGATCATCCGGGCGAGCGTCGGCACCACCCTCGCCGACGACCACGGCAACACCGCTGCGACTGCAACTTCGATCGACGGCACCGTCGGCACCACGGTCGACGGCATCATCTCGACACGCACCGACGTCGACGTGTTCACCTTCACGTGGCCGGGCGGCGCGTTCACCGCCACCGCATCACCCGCGGCCGTCGCACCGAACCTCGACATCAAGTTGCAGATCCGCAACTCGACCGGCGCCACCGTGCTCACCACGGCCGATCCGCTGTCCAGCCAGACCTCGGTCCTCGACGCCACCGGACTCGGCGCGGTCGCCAGCGCGTCACTCGCCGCCGGCACCTACACACTGTGGGTCGACGGCACCGGTGTCGGCTCGCCACCCACGTCGGGCTACACCGACTACGGCAGCCTCGGCCGCTACCGACTGCGCATCGGCACGCGCTCGCTCACCGTCCACACGACCGGGCCCGGCACGGGCACCGTCACCTCGTCGTCGGGCGGCATCAACTGCGGCACGACGTGTACCGCCAACTACGCGTCCACCACCGTCGTCACCCTCACCGCCACCCCCGACGACGGCTCGCTCTTCGTCGGCTGGACCGGCCCCTGCTACGGCACGTCCACCACGTGCGCCGTCACCGTCGACCGCGCCCGCGCCGCCATCGCCGTGTTCGTCGACACCAACCAGCGCAGCCTCACCGTCACCAAGACCGGAACCGGCACGGGCACCGTCACCTCGTCACCCGCCGGCATCACCTGCGGTAGCACCTGCCGCGCCACGTTCACGGTCGGCGACACCGTCACCCTCACCGCCTCGGCGTCGATCGGCACGCAGTTCACCGGCTGGTCGGGCGGCGGCTGCAGCGGCACCGGCACGTGCACCGTCACCCTCTCGTCCAGCATCACGGTCACCGCCACGTTCACCAAGGTCTACTTCTGGCTCACGGTCACGAAGTCCGGCACCGGATCAGGCACTGTCACGTCCTCACCATCGGCCATCACCTGCGGCACCACGTGCAGCGCGAACCTCCCCTACAACGGCACGTACACGCTCACCGCCACGCCGTCGGCGATCGGCAGCGTGTTCAGCGGGTGGTCGGGCGGCGGCTGCAGCGGCACGGGCACCTGCACCGTCACGATGACCGCTGCCACCACCGTCACCGCCACGTTCACACGCGTCACGCACACGCTCACCGTGTCCACCACCGGTACCGGTACCGGACGCATCACGTCGT
This sequence comes from Ilumatobacteraceae bacterium, assembly GCA_049424465.1. Lineage (GTDB taxonomy): Bacteria > Actinomycetota > Acidimicrobiia > Acidimicrobiales > Ilumatobacteraceae > UBA668. Next base: position 2,273 of record JBMSSR010000237.1, on the reverse strand, counting down.
CGCCCGCCGGCGTCGACTGCGGCACCACCTGCAGTGCGCCGTTCCTGCAGGGTGCCGTCGTCACCCTCACCGCCGCGCCCGCGCTCGGCATGCGCTTCGACGGCTGGAGCGGTGCCGGCTGCAGCGGCACGCTGACGTGCGCGATCACGATGTCCACCGCCGCGTCGGTCAGCGCCACATTCACCGCGATCGGCGACACGTTCCGCGAGTTCCGCACACCGCTGCGGCTCGTCGACACGCGCGCCCATTACACCGGCGCGCTCGAGCCGGTCGACGTCGACACCGCCTTCGCGCCCGGCCAGACACGTCGCTACGACGTGACGAGCATCCTCGGCATCCCCGCCGGCGCGACGCTGCACGTCAACCTCATCGCCGTCACGCCCACCGGTACCGGCTCGCTCAACCTCTACCCGTGCGCGTCGCTCAGCAGCACGCCACCCGCGACGTCGTTCCTCAGCTATTCCTCCGGCGTCACCGTCGCGAACGCCGGCATGGTCGTGGTCGGCAGCGGTGGCGGCATCTGCATCCGCTCGTCGGCCGCCACCCACGTGGCGCTCGACAGCGCGGGGTGGTTCCCCGCCGGCGCCACGTTCACCGCCTTCAGCAAGGCCGTGCGCCTGGTCGACACCGGCACCGCCACCGGCGCGCTCGAGGTCGTCAACGAGACGACCGCCCTCGGCGCCGGCACCGTGCGCCGCTACGTCGCGCTCGGCCGCGGCGGCATCCCGCTCAGCGGCGTCGCCGCGCTCGCCCTCAACGTCACCGCCGTCGCGCCCGCCGCCAGCGGCACGCTGAAGATCTATCCGTGCGCCGCGGTCACCGACACCGCGCCCACCGCCATCTCGATGTCGTACACGACGGCCACGACACTCTCCACGGGTGCCATGGTCGTGCTCGACCCCAGCGGCGGGTTCTGCGTCCGCGCCGGTGCCACCACCAACCTCGTCATCGCCAGCCCCGGCTGGTTCGGGTCGACCGGCAACCTGCGCACGTACGCGTCGCCGTCACGTCCGCACCGCCTGCTCGACACGCGCAGCGGCAAGCTGGGCGACCTCGAGCTGGGGGCCGGCATCGCTGCCGACCTGACCACGGCCCTCGTCGCAGGCACCACCTACCGGTTCCAACTCGCGGGCATCGCCGGCCTCCCCGCTGCCGGCTCGCTCGGTGCCGTCGCGCTCACCCTCACCGCCGTCACGCCCTCGTCGAACGGCTGGATCAAGGTGTGGGCCTGCGACGCGACCACCGACCCGGTCCCCGCCACGACGGCGTTCAACTACCGCACCGGCCTCACCATCTCGAACCTCGCGATCGTGCACACCAGCACCACGGGCGGCGTGTGTGTGCGCAGTCTGGCGACCACGCACCTCGTCATCGACGCCACCGCCTGGTTCGCCCGCTGACCGCAGGCACCGCGACACGACGCGACACGAGGCGCTGACGGTGGGTCAGCCCTCGATGACGTTGTAGTCGTACGACTCGATGCCCTGATCGACAGCCCACGCGTCGGCGTCGCGCGGGTAGACCCACGACTCGGCCGAGATGATGTAGTACGCACCCTCGACCGTCGAGTTGCGCCACGACCAGTCGTCGGCAGCGACCACCAGCACCGGGGTGCCGTTGTCCACGAACTCGTCGTAGGCGGCCATCAGCTCGACCGGGCCGAACGGGTCGCCGGCATCGTTGGTGTAGCCCTCGTACCCGACCGCCAGCTCGAGCACCCAGCCACCCGCCAGGTCGGCTGCGTCCGACGAGTCCTGCTCGACCAGCGACGCCAGGCGCTCGGCAGCAGCAACCGCCGGGTCGACGGCCTCGGTGGTGGACGGGGCCTCGGTCGTGGGCGGGGCCTCGGTGGTCGCCGGCACGCTCGTGTCGGTCGGGTCGGTGGTGACGGCCGTCGTCGGCTCTGTCGAGCGACTCTCGACGATGCCCGAGGTGTCGTCACCTGACGGCATCACGATGCGCGCCACCACGACGCCGAGCACCAGCGTCGCCGCCACGGCCACACCGATGATCGCCCAGCGGCTGCCGCCACCGGAACTGTCGTCGCGGCCGCTGTACTGATCGGGCACGTCGTACTCGGTGGGCTGCATCGGCCGCCAGCCACGACCGTCGCCGGCCTCGGCCTCGGCGAGCGCTGCCTCGTCGGCTGCTGCGGTCGCTGCCGCCTCTGCCTCGGCGAGGCGGGCGGCGCGCTCGGCCGCCTTGGCCTCCTTCGCAGCGCGCTTCGCCTCGATCACGGCGGCACGCTCGGCCGTCTTCTTCTCGACCGCTGC
>JBMSSR010000236.1:0-4311 GCA_049424465.1 Ilumatobacteraceae bacterium | reverse complement strand
CCCCAACGCCGACCGCAACACGCCAGCAGCGTCTGCGGCGGTCGGTGCGGGCGTCAACGTCATGCGAGCATGATATCGAACAGGTGTTCGATCGTCAACCCCTTCACCAAAGAAATCGGTGCGCGAGGTGGTGGGCCTCGAGCGCCGATGGGCTGCGCACGCCGCGTGCAGCATGACTCACCGGGAGCGTCTGCTCAGTGAGCGTTGGCGACCGTCGTCGTCGATCACTCCTGGGTTCACGGTGACGCTGTGTCTCGGCGCGATCGGCCTCGTGATCGTCGCCGTCCTGCAGTCGAGGTGAGCGACATCAGCCTCGACGGCCCCATCGGCAGATCAGCAGCGAGTTCACGCTACGCGTAGAAGCCCGCGTCGGACGCCGCTCGACGACGTGTCACTCGGCGTCGGCGAATTCCCTGAACGCGTCCTGCAGGCACTCCTGCAACAACGCGGGCTCGGTCACTGCGGCAGCGTCGATGTTGACGCCCATGTCGAGGCTGTGGTCATAGCTGAGCAGCGTGAGGTTGAAGGCGACACCGCCCAGCGGACCGAGCGGGTAGTTCTGCAGCAACCGGGCTCCTGCGACGTACAGCGGAACTGGCGCACCACGCACGTTGCTGGTGGCGAAATCGACCGTCTGCGCCTGCTGGCGGGCGACGCGGGTGATGAGACTGGTGGGCAGCGTGCCGGTGAACGCCGCCAGTGCGTCGAGTGATGCCGACATGCCGGTCGAGCGGGCGACGTCAGCCGCATCGCGGATCGCAGTGAACCGCTCGCGAACCGTCATCTCGGCGGTGGGGACCAGCATGCGGGCCAGTGAGAACGCGTTCGAACCCGAGTCGCCGGTGCGGGTACTGATGGCCATGCTCGCCCGCAACTCGGTGACGGGTGCGTCGAGCGCGCGGTGATAGCGGCCGGCTGCGTCCGCCGCACAGGCGAGGAACGCCGTGTTGAGCGTGCCGCCGAGCCGCTTCGCAGCGTCACGCGTCGGACCGAACGGTGCACGCAGTACCTCCATGCGCCGACGCAGCGACCGCGACGTCCAGAGTGGTGACTTCGCGGCGTCGCTCTCGGCAAGTTGGTGCAGCACTGCCTTGGCGGTATCGACCGCGGCGGCACCAGCGTCGGGAATGCTGCCGGGGTCGCCGACGAGGTCACGCACCTGGCGCAGCATGCCGAGTGGCATGCGGACACTGCCCGCGACCATCTCGCGCAGCACGTCGAGCGGCGCGTGCTCGGACTCGGCGGCGCGCGCTGCCGCGATGAGCTCGGGGTCGAGGGGCGGCGGCTCGGGCGGGTCGCGGTCGAGGTCGAGGAACTGCAGTGACAGCTGCACCCCGGCCTCGCCGTCGACGAGCGTGTGGTGGAACTTCTCGATCAGTGCGCCACGCCCGCCCTCGAGCCCCTCGACGACGTGGAACTGCCACAGCGGTCGGGTGCGGTCGAAGGCGTCAGCCGTGAGCAGCGACGCGAGGTCGAGCAACTGGCGCATCGTGCCCGGTGCCGGCAGCGCGATGTGGCGGACATGGTGGTGCAGGTCGAAGTTCGGGTCGTCGACCCACACGGGCGGCGTGAGGTTGGCGGGCGCTGGCTGCACGCGCTGGTGCAGCCGCGGCACGGCGTACACGGCCCGCTCGAGGCGCCGCAGCAGGCGACCCATGTCGAGCGGCCGGTCCAGCACCGTGACGTTCGAGAACGTGCTGCTGAGGTGTGGGTCCTTCTCGAGGCGCCACATCAGCGCCTCGGCGTCACTCATGGCCCGCTCGAAGCGCAGCATGGGTCCCGAGGCCGCCGACATGGCCTGCAGGCTAACGGTGGTGTTCGCTGGGCGACATGGGCGAACCGACCCGATGGGCTAGGCCCACGGCGTCAGCGCTGCCAGCGCGACCCTGGCGAGCAGCGCGAGACCGACACCCACGACCGCGCCGCCGATGACGTCCGAGGGGTGGTGGATCCGGACGTAGGCGCGGCTGGTGGCGACGACGACTGCGAGCGCGAACCACAGCGGTGCGAACGCGAGGCCGTCCCATGCCGTCAGCAGCGTCGCAGCGAAGAACGCTGCTGACGCGTGGCCGCTGGGGAATGCACTCGTCGACGGTCGTCGCACGGGGAAGCGCGGGTCGCCCGCCTCGGTCGGCCGGGCGCGGCGGAAGAGGCGCTTGATGCCCTGGTTGACGACGAGGCTCTCGAGTCCGATGAGTGCCGCGAACACGAAGGCCTGGGTGGCATGGCGGTCGCTGGTGAGGCCGCGGCTGACGCCCACGATGTGCCACACGAGGCTGAAGTCGCCCAGCTCGCTGGCGGCGAGCATGAGGCGGTCGAGCGGTCGGTGGCCACGGAGCCGCTCGAGGGCGGCGTCGGCGCGCCGGTCGAGCGGCTCGAACATCTGCACGGCGCCATGTTGTCAGGCAGCGAAGTGTGCGGGCGGCACGCTCGCGCCGCCGGACACGACCCTGCGGCGGCAGGATGCTGCGCGTGGATCAGGGAGCGGTGCCGTAGCGCTTCGGTGCCTCGACCTTGGCGAGATCGGGGTCGCCGCCGAACTCGGGGCACCACTCCTGGAACGAGCACCACGAGCACAGCCCCGACTTGCGCGTCGCGAACTGCCCGCTCTCGCACGACAGGGCGATGGCGCGGTGGACCGCGGTGGCGCGGTTGGTGATGAGGCGCATCGAGGTGTCGGTGGGCGACGCGGTGAGCACGGTGCCGCTGCGCAGGTACATGAGGCGGATGGTGGACGGCCGCTCGCCGTACTGCTGCTCGCACAGGTAGGCGTAGAAGTGCAGTGCCGAGAAGCGGTCGTTCTGCTGCGAGGCCGACGGTGCCTTGCCGGTCTTGTAGTCGGTGATGACGAGCCGGCCGTCGGCGTCGCGCTCGAGGCGGTCGATGATGCCGCGGATCGTGACGTCGCCGATCGGGGCCTCGAGCCACAGCTCGAGCCCGACGGCCTCGATGGCGGAGGGGTCCTCGATGTCGAAGTACTTGCGGGTGAGCACCAGACCGTCGGCGAAGAACTCGTCGGCCGCGGCCGCATCGAGCCCGAGGCCGGTGAAGTCGGCGTGCGTGCGGTACTCGTCGGCGGCCTGCGCGTACGCGATGTCGGCGGCCTCGAGCGTGCGCTCGGCGGCGGGCAGCGCGAACAGCAACTCGAGGGCGCGGTGGACGAGCGACCCCTTGGTGGTGTGCGGGCTGGGTGGCTCGGGCAACTTCTCGATGCTGGAGAAGCGGAAGGCGAGGGGACACGTGAGGAACGAGTCGACCCGGCTGGGGGAGAGATTCACGGGAACGGGGAACACCTCGCTGACACTACGCACGGGGTGCGCGCCGGTGGGGCACGTTCACGCAGGGCGAGCCGTCACGGTGGCGCCCACCCGTCAGCGGGCGAGTTCGGTCGCCAGCACCCTGGCCATCTCGGCGGGGTGGCTCATCGGCCCGAAGTGGCTCATGTGGTCGAACTGTAGGGAGCGCGAGTGCGGCAGGCGCTCGGCGACCGACCTGGCGATGCTCGACGGCTGCATCGGCTGGACGACGCCCGACACGACGACGGTCTCGGTGGCGATGCCGGGCAACCGGTCCCACGTGTCGTGGCGCGAGCCGGTCGCGAACGTCGACGCCTCGGTGTCGGGCGAGCACTTCAGCCGCACACCCTCGGGATCGGGCCCGAATCCGTACACGACGTAGGCCTCGAGCGACTCGGGCGTGAAGACGCTGAGCGGCGGCTTGGCGGCGTAGTTGTCGATCGCCGCGCGGTGGTCGGCGAAGACGGCACGGCGTCGGCGCGCGCCCTGCGCCAGCGGGTTGTCGTCGGGGTCGCTGCCGGCACCGTCCCCGGGGCCGATGCCCTGCGGCGGGAACGTGATCGGTTCGAACACCACGAGCCGGCGGAACAGCTCGGGCCGTCGAGCGGCTGCGATGAGGAGGCACGCGCCCCCCATCGAGTGCCCGAACGCATCGATGGGTGCGCCGGTCGCGTCGGCGAGCCACGCGGCCATCGACTCGGCGTCGTCGCCGTAGCGCTGCCAGTCGACTGGACCCTCGGGTCGCGGCGTGTCGCCGTGCCCCCGGTAGTCGAACCCGACCGCGTGCAGCCGCGGCTCGGTATCGACCGCGAGGTGGCGCGCCATCGGGAGATAGCAGCGTCCGTGGAAGCCGGTGGCGTGCGAGATCAGTACGGCCGGCAGCGCGTCGGCAGCGGGTGCCAGGTCGTGCACGGCGAGCCGCACGCCGCCGGTCGATGCGACGGTGGACGGGACGGTCAGTGCCATGGGCTGCAGCCTGTCAGTCGCGACGGCCGGTTCGGCACGGTGCACCGAG
>JBMSSR010000235.1:0-4330 GCA_049424465.1 Ilumatobacteraceae bacterium | reverse complement strand
GCCGGCGGTCGTCCCGCCGGCTCCCGGCGTGTTCGTCGTGCCGACGATCTGCGCGCCTGCACCCGGCGCCAGTCCGCTGCCCACCTGGCCGTCCGCGGTACTGAGCCCGCACGCCGACCCGCCGGCACCGGACGTGCCCGCCCCGCCACCACCGGCCGCGACCGCGATCAGCGTGGTGCCGCGGAACACGCCGGTGGCGCCGCCACCGCTCGCACCACCGAGACCGCGAAGCGCCTGCCCACCCTGACCGCCGCCGATCCAGCCCGAGCCACCGAGTGCCGCACCCGAGGTGGGCGCGTCGCCGCCGTTGGCCCCGAGCACCGACGAGATGACGCCGCCGCTGGCGAGCACGGTGACCGTCACCTGACAGCCGCGGCCGCCGCGCTGCGGCGTTGCCACCAACGACGAGGGCACCGCACCGCCGCGACCGCCGACCGCGACCACCTGGAGTGCGACCACGTCAGGATTGGCTGCCGGGTCGAACGTCGCCCCCACCACCGGGGTCGCATAGGCGAACGTGGCCGTGCCGGCGCGCTCGGCGCCGCACGAGACGAGCGGTACGAGGAGTGCAGTGAGGGCAGCAGCAGACAGCGAGAGTCGGGTCGACGTCATGACCCGAAGTCTACTGAACCACATTCAGTAGTGCACTGCACGCTCCGTCGCGGCGCCGCAGGTCAGGCGTGCAGTGCCCTCAGCGTCGGCTCGGGGTCGTGCACGAGCTCGGTCTCGACGTCGAGGCGGAGCGTGGGGCGAGCGGAGCGGTCGAACGCAGGCCACGACGCCCCCGCCGAGCGGGCGAACGCCACGATCTCGTCGGCAAATCGGGTCGCGAGCGCCTGACCGTTCGTGTCGTCGCCCAGCAGCATCGCGGCGCCGGGTGCGTGCAGATTGTCGAACGCAAAGGGGATGTCGAGCGCGTGCGCCGACCCGAGGACGCCGCCGAACGCCGGCGATGCCCACGTGAACCAGTACATCCACGTGGAGTGGCCGTGCTCGTCGCGCGCCTCGCGCAGCCGCTGCGCGGGGCGGCGGAAGGCGTGATCGGTCTGCGCCGCCGCGATCAGCTGGAGCGGTGTCGACCCGGGCCTCGCCGACTCGTACGCCGTTCGCGCCACCGGGGCACGGTCGCCGAACTGGCGCTCGGTGTGCTGGTGCCACTGGTCGACGGTCGCCGACGAGTACGTGGGGTCGAACGCGAGGAACAGCAGGTTCTCGTCGCGGTTGGTGCCGACGCAGAACGGGACCGGGTTGGCCGCAGCAGCGCCGAGCAGGTCGGCCGGCAACCCCGTGCCGCCGGCCGCCGGCGAGAACATGTCGTAGTTGACGTTCGGCTTCGACGTCACGGCGGTCTGCGCGGCGAGCACCGCGTCGAGCGGCAGCGACCGTGCCTCGTCCACCGAGCCGACACCCGCGGCCTCGAGGAACTCGGCCTCCCAGCAGCTCGCGGCCTCGAGGGTGCGGAGCTGGTTGATCGACGGGCTCATCGCCCACACCCCGTGCACCCGTCCCGCCGACGCAGGCGCGGCCATCAACGCCACGAGCGACGAACCGCCGGCCGACTCGCCGAAGATCGTGACCCGTCCCGGGTCGCCGCCGAACAGACCGATGTGCTGCTGCACCCACTCGAGCGCGCACAGCTGGTCGAGCGTGCCCCAGTTGCCGCCACCGAGGAAGCCGAGCGCACCGAGGCGGTAGTTGATCGCGACCACGACTGCGCCCCGCTCGGCGAGTCGCGTCCCGTCGTACCACGGCACGGAGCCGCCGCCGTTGAGGAACGCACCGCCGTGGATCCACACCAACACGGGCAGTCCCGCTGCATCGTCGGGCGCGAAGACATCGAGGAAGAGACAGTCCTCGCTCAGCTGGTTCGAGGTGACACCGAGCATCTGCTCGAGCATCCCCGGCACCTGCGGGCACATCGGCCCGGCGACGCCGAGCTCGTCGCCCGGCGAGTACGGCACCACCTCGGGCGGCTCGAACCGCGCTGCCGTCGCATAGCGGATTCCCCGGGTCGAACGAATCGTCGTGGCCATCGCCGCACCCTATGCAACCGACGCGGGCACATCCACGCGGACCGCCAGGACGACGTCCCCGCGAGCGTGCGCCACGGCGACTCGTCACCGCAGCGGCTCACCGCGCGGGGATCATCGCTAGGTTTCCCGCCGATGGCGCGCACGGCCCTGGTCAAGAACGGTCACCCACCGAAGGTGTGCGCGACGTGCGGCCGCCCGTTCGAGTGGCGCAAGAAGTGGGAACGGGTCTGGGACGAGGTCAGGTACTGCAGCGACGCGTGTCGCCGAGCCGCTCGCTGGGCGCCGTAGATGCCGACACGCTGGTCGTAGTTCGTTCGATCAACTCGGGAGCTCGTACGGCCGTGCGTCGTCGCACGCGAAAGGGTCTCGACATCCACCTCGAGGACGAAATTCTCACCACGCAACGCCACCAGCTCGGGTGTTCATCGCTCGACAACCTGGGCCAACACTCTTCATCGACATCAGCCCTGATCATCCACCTGCAACGACAACTGTTCGTGATCCCCAGATCGTCGGCGACCCCACGACCAACTACTCGCCTCGCGGAGCGAATTCGACCGCGCGGCGCCGGCACGCTGGCGAGTGCGGACGACGCACGAGGTCGCCGTCCGAGACGAGCACACGTCGCCTCTCAGCAGACCACCGTCAACCGGGGTCACTCCACGCCGATGTCCCGTGTGCGGCGCGGGACATCAGCACTCAACGTCCGTCGACGAAGACGCAGCTCCCGAAGTCGGTGAGTTCGTTGATGCGCAGGTTCTTGAAGGGTTCGTACTCCGCCGAGTTGTACCAGGCCTCGGCCACTTCCATGCTCGGGAAGCGAAGGACGGCAGCCCAATTGCCGTTGAACGAGCCTTCCTTGGTGGTGGGGGTCATCGAACCAGCGATCATCTCGATGCCCCAGGCATCCAAGATGGGAAAGACATGTTGCGCGTAGCGCTCCATGAAGTCGGCGGGGTCCTTCATGTTCAGTTGCACCATCCCGTAGGCGGGCTTTGACTCGTCGCTCATGGTGACGCGCTCCTCATCTCTGATCTTGAATTGCAGTTTGCAACCTATCACGCGCAACTTGCAGAGTGCAACTCAGAGCTCATCGACCGGTCGAGCCCGCACTGCGTCAGACGCTGTCGACCATGTCCTCGTGGTACTGCCTGAGATAGGTCTGCGCCCACCTGCCGAGCGCTTCGAGCACAGGCCGCAGCGCTTCACCGCTCGCAGTGAGCCGATACGCATTGTTGCGGGCAGCGCCGCGCGGATTCGCGCGCTCGATGATCCCGATCGAGGTGAGGAACCGAAGCCTCGCAGCGAGGATGTTGGTCGCGACGTGCTCGGGCGACTCGCGGAACTCGGAGTACGTGCGGGTGCCGTGCGCAACCAGATCGCGCACAATCAGCAACGACCATTTGTCACCGAGGACATCGAGGCTGGACGTGATGGAACACACCGAGCGCCAGTCGAAGTCGTCCGAGTCGGCTAACGAGCCCATGCCACCTTCTTATCCTAAATGACGGCTGCCATCTCCCTGATCGACGACTCCATCGACGTCGGCTGCCAGTGAAGTGTGTCGAACGTGGCGCGATTGTCGAACGCGGCCCTCTTTCCGAGGCTGGGAACCATGCCCTTGGCCTGCCGATCGAAGATGCTCATCAATTTGATCGCCATGTTCGGCGCCTTGCGCGAGGGAACCTTCGAGTAGCCCGCATCACGGAGCACCGATGCGAAGTGCGTCATGCTGATCGGCTCAGCCGTCGCAGCAATGAAACGCCGACCGGCGGCACCTGCGGCCGTCAGCGCCGCAACATGCAAGCGGGCCACGTCGCGGACGTCGACCATGCCCATCGCCACGTCGGGGATCATCGGCATCTTGCCGCCGATCATGTCGGTCACCAGCGCGACGCTCTGACCTTCGACCTGTGCGCCGAGCGACGGCCCAAAGACGGCACCCGGATTGATGACCGTGAGCTCCATGTCACCCCCTGCCACCGCATCCCACGCAGCCCGCTCGGCAAGGGTCTTGCTCTTGGCGTAGGCGCCGATTGCCGCGTCGGTATCCGACAAATCCTGCGGTCCGTATTCGCCCGTGGGTTTGCCGGCGATGACCGCGAAGGTCGAGGAGGTGAGCACCATCCGCCTGATGCCAGCGCGCTGCGCGGCCGTGATGACGCGCTTCGTGCCCTCGACTGCCGGACCGATCAGCTCCTGCTCGTGCTTCGGTTCAGCGAGCAGGAACGGCGAGGCGATATGGAGGACATAGGAGCACCCGTCCAAGGCTTCCGCCCACCCCGCGTCCGTCAGAA
>JBMSSR010000234.1:0-4370 GCA_049424465.1 Ilumatobacteraceae bacterium | reverse complement strand
CTCGCGACCGGCGGATTCCTCGGTGTGTCCGTGTTCTTCACACTGTCCGGATTCCTCGTGGGCGGACAGGTCCTGGCAACTGCAGCACGCCCGCGACCCGCTCCCTTCACCTTCCTCCACCGCCGCCTGCGTCGCCTCGCACCGGCATCACTGGCAACCGTCGTGGGGGTGCTCGCACTCTCCCGGACCCGCGTGGCGACGTGGGGCGTCCCCGATGGATTTGCACCGACCGACGTCATGACCGCGATCTGCCAGGTTGCCAACTGGCACCTCGTCGGACTCCCCGACCACCCCGGATTCAGGTTGTTCGGACCGCTCGCCCACTTCTGGTCCCTCTCGGTCGAGGCACAGTGGTACCTCGGACTTGCCGCCATGGCTGCCGTGGTCTGGCTGACCACCCACGACCCCACGAGACGCCGGCGACGACTGCTCGCACTCGCCGGCGTCGCGTGGGTGGCCTCGCTCGCCGCCGCGCTCGTCGTGCATGGTTCGCTCCGGCGCGAAGAGTTCGGCACCGACATCCGCCTCGCCGAGTTCGCCGCGGGGATCCTGCTGGCAGGAGTGTCGACACGATCCCTCGCGGCGTTGACGGCCCACCGACGCGCCACCGACGCTGCGGCCACCGCAGCGCTCGGAGCCCTCGTTGCCGCCACGGTTGCCGTCGGCCGCGACGCTGCGTGGCTCGCCAACGGCGGGTATGCAGCCCTCTCGATGGCCTGGGTGGTGCTCATCGTCGGCGCGCTCCACGGCGACCGCGTACGCCGAGTCCTCGGCTCACGCCCGCTCGCTGCAGCGGGACGGGCGAGCTACGCCGCGTACCTCGTGCACTGGCCGGTGGTGCTCCTCCTCACCGACGCCCGTGTGCCGGGAGGGCGAGCGATCGCCATCACCGTCAGGCTGGTCGTCGCATCGCTCGTCGCGTCGGCCCTGTACCTCGTGGTCGAGCACCGAGTCCGGCGCCTGCTGTCCCGATGGTCTCCGTTCGCGTTCGTCTCGGCGTGGGCGGCGATCACGTTCGTGCTGTGGGTCGGCGCCGTCGTCACGCTCGGCCCCTGAGCAGCACGCTCAGGCCGGCTCGACACCGATCGGCACCACGAAGACGGCAGCCGGTTCGCCGATGATCAGCATGCGCGCCATCGCGACCTCCACCTCGTGGTCGAGCCGCTCGTCGAGTGACGCACCGAACAGGTTGGTGTCGACCACCGCAGCAACGTCGTCGAGGCCTTGCGCCGCGAGACGGTCGAGAACGAAGGTGCGCAGCCGGTCGAACTCCGCGCGTTCGGCGTCGGTGCGCAGGTCGACCACCGCGACCTCGACGGCGCCCGGCACCGCTCGCCACATCTCGATGTAGACACCGGTGGCGAGGTGCACCCTCGCGGTCGCGCCGGACGGTCGCACCACGCGGTGCGCCGTGATGGGTACCCGGAACGGGTCGTCAGCGCCTGCCCGCAACCCGTTGCGCTCGAGCTCGACGACGAGGCCATACCCCTGCGAGCCGAAGAAGAACGCGTCGCTCCAGGTGACCATGTAGGTGCCAGCGGTACCCGTGGCGGCACCGGTACCCGCACGGAGTGCCGCGACCGTCGGTGCGACGAGCGCGCCGAGTTGGTCCGACAGGCGGGGCTCGGGCGGCTGCGAGCGCGCAGCGTCGACGAACAGCGACCCCGCACAGGCGAGTGCTGCGCACGCACCGACGAACGTGGTCATCGAACTGCTCCGATTCGCCGTCCCGGCGAGCCCGACGTTCCCCACGTCGCCGGTCTGCTCACCGGCGCCTGCCCGGCGGGCGCGGACACCGACGGCGCACGCCACCGTGGCCGCGACGGCAGCGGCCATCAGCACCGTGGTGCTCCACGCCCAGAGCGTGAGGTAGTACCAGACCTTCCCGAAGATGCGGACCATCGACAGGGCCTGCAGGGTCACGACTACTGCGAGCGCGCGGTGCAGCGATCGCAGCGGCCGGCTCGGGAGCCGCATCGATGCCACGGCCGCGACGGTCCACACCCCGAGGAAGATCGCACCGGGAACGGTTGACCGGTCCGAGGCATAGGCCGCCTGCACGAACCCTCCTGCGTCGCCCCGTCCGATGACCGCACGGACGACATCGAGGTGCCGCAGGAGTACCGCGAGGCCGTGTCGCACGCCGATCGGTGGCTCGTCGGGCGTCGAGAAGTGGTCGATGAGCATGCGGATGTTGCCGGGGGTGCGCAGCACCTGGTCGACCAGGGGTGGCAGCCACAGCAGCACACCCACGCCGGTCGCGAGGACGAGCGACCGCAGTGGTTGACGACGATCCGGGCGACCCATCCGGGCGACCCTCCGTGCGACGACGACCAGGGCGACGGCGCTGGTCCCGCCACACAGCACGAGGTACGGGACGTGCGTCTGCGCGGCAAGGGTGCCGGCGACGACGAGCGGCAGCAGGGCGCGGTGGTCGCCGTCGAGCACGGCCCAGAACGCGAGCAGCACCACCGTCCACGCCATCAGCGGCAGGTACGGGTTCCACGGTTGCTCGAGCAGGCCGATGCCGTACCCGCGCATCACCACGAGCAGCCACAGTGACACGGCACCGACGAGGCGCCATCCACCGCGGCGGAACGCCAACGCCACGGCCGCGCCGAGCGCGCCGAGGTGCACCGCGATCGCGCCGCACAGCATCGCCCACGCCGAGGACCCGAGCAGTCGGTACACGAATGCGACCACGTAGAAGCTCAGCGGCCCCGGGTGACTGCCCTGATCGGGAAAGTGACCGATGCGGCCGGGCAGTCCGACGAGCGGTGTGTGGCGACCGCCGACGTCGCGCACCCGCAACTCGGTCATCGCGAGGTCGAGCACGGGGTGGTACGGGTGACCGCGCAGCACCGCTGCCGCGACGAGCAGCGGCAGACCGAGCACGATGGCCCCGACGGCCCCTACCCGCCAGGGACGGTCGAGGTGCCCGGCAAGACGCCGCACCGACGGCAGCGGCATGGTGCGGCTCATCCCCGTCCGATGCGGCGCGCGACCCGTGTCCAGCGGTCCCGCAGACCCCATTTCGTCACGAGCACCATCGACTCGAGAATGATCGCGCCCGACATCTTCGACTGGCCACGTGTCCGGTCCCTGAACACGATGGGCACCTCGACGATCTGCGCCGACGCCCTGCTGAGGCGCTGTACGAGCTCGGTCAGGAAGGCGTATCCCTCGGCAGTGGTACCGGCCGGGTCGACGGCGGCGAGCGACGACGCCCGGTAGGCGCGGAAGCCGCTCGTGCAGTCCCTGACGGGGATCCCGAGTGCCCAGCCGGTGTAGCGGTTCCCCCACTTCGACAGCAGTCGCCGGTGCAGCGGCCAGTGCAGCGTGCCACCACCTGCGACGTAGCGCGAGCCGATCGCCACGTCGGCACCCTGCTCGAGGCGGCGCAGCATCTCGGGGATGACCACCGGGTCGTGCGAGAAGTCGCTGTCCATCGAGACGACCGCCTCGTACCCGGCGTCGAAGGCACGCTTGAAGCCCTCGCGGTATGCGGCACCGAGGCCGAGTTTCCCGCTGCGATGCAGCACCTCGATGTGACCGAGGTCGGCCGCAGCACCGTCGGCGATCTCGCCGGTGCCGTCAGGGCTGTTGTCGTCGACGACGAGCACGTCGGCGGAGGGCACCATGTGGCGGAGGGCCCGGAGCATGTCGTCGATGTTCTCGGCCTCGTTGTACGTCGGGAGGACGACGAGCGCGCGCACGACGGTCAACCGTACTCCGTCAGTCGCGTCGTCACGGGCACGTCCCCGGCAGCGTCGCGAAGAGTGCGTAGGTCGATGACATCCACACATCGACCTCCCATGCCCGACGGAGCAGCTCTGCCGCGTCGACGCCCTCGGCAGCGAGCGCACCGTCGGCGACCACCCGCGAGAGACCGCCGCCGTAGACCACCTGGCGCAGCGCCTGCGGATCTCCGCCGATCGCCGAGGACACCAGCATGCTGTCCTCGTCCGACAGCACCGAGTCGTCGACGACGGCGAGCTCGCCGGACAGGAGGGCATTCGTGGCCCATTCTGCGCTCACCGCCGCGGCGGCAGCGTCATCGCCGGTCACCTGTGACGCCAGCACCAGCCTGCAATCGGCGTCGTGGTCGACTGCCGCAAGACCTTCGAGCTGGTACACGCGCACCGACTCGCGAGCCGTGGCGCGCCGGCCCTCGCCGAGCTGACGCACCATGCCCTCGTCGGACACCCGGAACTCGATACCCCGCTCCTGCATCGCCATCATCACTGACGAGCTGTAGGGCTCGTACACCCGAAGGTTCGAGGTGTCGTACACCACCGGGCCCACGCCCTCGCGCGGCCCGCGCGCAGCGAACGCCGTGCGCAGGACACCCATCACCGCGCGGTCCGCCC